>JAGADS010000086.1 GCA_017613485.1 Treponema sp. | reverse complement strand
TACCTCGAATCCCTGTGCGCTAAGAGAGATAACCGGTACCTGTGACATTCCGGCGTCATTCAGGGCACGGCGAATAAATCCTATGTAGTTTGTGGCACGGCATCCACCGCCTGTCTGGGTAATCATAAGGCTTACGTTGTTCAAGTCGTATTTTCCGCTCTGCAATGCGGCAATCAGCTGACCTGCAACAAGAATTGAAGGATAGCATGCATCGTTGTTTACGTACTTCAATCCGGTCTCAACTGCGGCCGGATCAACTGCATCCAGAATCACAAAATTGTAGCCCGAATACTGGAATGCCTTCTGCAAGAGCCTGAAGTGAATCGGACTCATCTGAGGGGCAAGTATCGTATGCTTTGCCTTCATCTCCTTTGTGAAAACCTGCCTCTGATATGCGGCACTCTTTATCTGTATCTTTACCCTGTTCCTCTGGCGTGCCTTTACTGCGGCGATAAGTGAACGGATACGTATGCGGACTGCACCAAGGTTTGAGCCCTCGTCTATCTTGATCAGGGTATACATCCTGCTCTTTGACTTTAATATCTCATCAACCTGATCTGCTGTTACTGCATCAAGACCGCACCCGAATGATGTAAGCTGAACAAGCTCCAGATTCGGCATTCCAGATACAAATGCCGCAGACCTGTAAAGGCGGTTATGGTATGTCCACTGGTCAATTATGCGTAGAGGCCTTTCTATGGCACCAAGATGAGCAACAGAGTCCTCCGTGAACACTGCAAGTCCCAGTCCGTGAATCATCTCCGGAATACCGTGGTTAATCTCAGGGTCAAGGTGATATGGACGGCCTGCAAGAACAATACCGTTTGCACCCCTTGTTATTATCTGCTCAAGCGCTTCCTCACCTGCCTGCTGAACTTCCTTCTTGAATTTTTCCTGCTCTGCCCATGCCGCATCAACCGCAGCCTTGATCTTTTCGGCGGTAAGTTTCTTGAAATGCGGTAAAAGCTCCTCTGCAAGGCGTTCTGCAAGACGTTCCCTGTCGTAAATCGGGAGGAACGGGTTCATGAAAAGAAGGTTTGAATCCTGACGCACACGGTCAACATTGTTTCGCAAAACCTCAGGATAGCTTGTGACTATCGGGCAGTTGTAGTGGTTTCCGGCACCAGCATCCTCCTGCTTCTCGTAGGGAGCACACGGATAGAAGATAAAATGGCAGCCGGAATTCAACAGGCTTTCCAGATGGCCATGGCTTATTTTTCCAGGATAACACACAGACTCAGACGGAATTGTCTCAAGGCCTTTCTCGTAGATGCCCCTGCTAGAACGTGGGGAAAGACGTACACGGAACCCGAGCTTTGTAAAGAAAGTGAACCACAGCGGATAATTCTCGTACATGTTCAGGACACGTGGAATGCCCACATCGCCCATTGTTGCCTCTTCTGCCTTTAGCGGAACATAGTAATTGAAGAGCCTCTTGTACTTCCAGTCGAACAGGTTGGGAAGGTTCTTTGGATCCTCACTGTCGTCCAGCTGACTTGCCTCTTTATTGCTTGCATCAACTACAAGATCCTCTTTTCCAAGCTCAGCACCACGCTCACAGCGGTTTCCTGTTACAAATTTGCGTGAGATACCGCCTGTAGTAAATGTGTTTATCGTAAGGAGACAGTTATTGGAGCATTTTCCGCATCTCCTTAATTCCAGGTCAACATTGAATGACTCAAGCTGATCAAGGGTTGCAATCTTTGACTTTACGAATTTCGGTGTCTGGTCTGGATCATCCGGCTTTGGACGCCTTAAATCCTCCCACTGGTCCTTTGCAATAAGGGCTGAACCATAAGCACCCATGAGGCCTGCGACATCGGGACGGAATACGTTTACACCAGCAATCTTCTCAAATGCACGGAGAACCGCATCGTTAAAGAAAGTTCCACCCTGGACAACGACCTTGCTTCCGATCTCAGATGCCTTTCGCAGCTTGATTACCTTGAACAGGGCATTCTTGATTACTGAATATGAAAGACCGGCAGAGATATCTGCAACCGTGGCACCCTCTTTCTGGGCCTGCTTGACACGGCTGTTCATGAATACTGTACAGCGGGTTCCCAAATCAACAGGTTTCGGAGCCATGAGCGCGATCTTTGAGAATTCCTGGACACTCATTCCCATGGTACGGGCAAAATTGTCAAGGAAGCTTCCACAGCCCGATGAGCATGCCTCGTTCAGCTGAATTGAAGTGATTGCACCGTCCTTCATCCTGAGGCACTTCATGTCCTGACCGCCAATGTCCAGAAGGAATTCAACCCCCGGAACAAAGAAATCAGCGGCACGGTAATGTGTGATTGTCTCAACTTCTCCAGCATCAACACCAAGGGCTGCCTGGAAAAGAGCCTCTCCATATCCTGTTGATACAGCGCGGGCAATATAGCAGTCCTTTGGCAAAATTGAATAAAGCTGCTTTAACACGCGTACGGCAAGATCCACAGGGTTACCTGCGTTCACGTCATAGAAACTCCACAGAATCGCTCCGTTTACATCGGTAAGAACTGCCTTTGTAGTGGTTGAGCCTGCATCCATACCAAGGAAAACAGGTCCGCTTGCCGATTTAAGGTCAGCAGAAAGGGCCTTCTCATTTGAATGGCGGGCATTGAATTCATCCAGCTCCTCCTGATTCTTGAACAATGGCTCAAGACGCTGGACTTCCTGCATCTCCGCACCCACAAGATTTTTAAGGTTCTCCCTGAATGAAGCTATCGTGGGGAATGTAAGTGCAGAATCTTCCTGGGTAATGCACCTTACCTCACGCTCTGCAGAATAGGCCGCACCGGTTGCAACAAAAAGCTGGCTGTTCTCCGGAATAAGGGTCTCTTCCTCCGTAAGTTTAAGCGTAACGACAAAGCGATGGCGCAACTGATCCAGGAAGTGAAGAGGGCCACCCAAGAATGCAACATGACCGCGGATAGGCTTTCCACAGGCAAGTCCAGAGATAGTCTGTGATACAACCGCCTGGAAAATTGACGCAGCTATATCCTCACGGCGAGCACCCTCGTTAATCAAAGGCTGGACGTCTGTCTTTGCAAATACACCGCAACGGGCCGCAATAGGATAGATAGTTGAGGCACCCTTGGCAAGCTCGTTCAATCCAGCGGCATCAGTCTCCAAAAGGGCCGCCATCTGGTCAATGAATGCACCAGTACCACCGGCACAGGTACCGTTCATCCTCTGCTCTACACCACCCTTAAAATATGTGATCTTTGCATCCTCTCCACCAAGCTCAATTACGACATCAGTCTGAGGAATAATCTTGCGCACAGAAGTAGTAGCCGCCACAACTTCCTGAATAAATGGAATGTTAAGCCATTGAGATACAGAGAATCCGCCGGAACCAGTTACCTTTACGCTGATAGTCTGCTCTGCACCCAGCGGAAGTGTCTTCTCCAGCTCGTCAAAGCATTTTGTTACTACAGCAATAATCGTGTTGCGGATGTCGGCACGGTGACGCTCATAAGCACCATACAAAAGCTCGTTATTGTCGCCCAGAGCCACAACTTTTACGGTTGTTGAGCCTACGTCAATACCGATGCGTATAGGCCGGACAGAAGAATCAGAAGCCTTGGTAAGCTTCATCGAAGAAAGTGTATTTTCATTTAAATTATCAGCCATAAAAACCTTCCTAAAGGAATGTTAGGACCCGCGTCAATCAAGAAGAGTGCACTAAGCCCATTATTATACTATGATATACGTTTTTTAATTTTATTTCAAGGGAAACTATTCTGAGGCACCTTAACTTGACCTCTAGACTGAAAATCTGCTAGATTTTAAAATATTATAGGAAAATAGCTGGATAAATTGAGGATATAGGCAAAAAGATGAAAAAACTAATTGTATGTTCAATCATAGGCATTTTTACACTTTCTTTTCTTGTGCTCATGTTTCATCATCCTGTAAACGAAAGCAAGTATGATTACCTGCCTCAGCTAAATATTCAAAATGAAAACGGCTGTGAAATAATTGAGACAAAAGAGATGGCATACAAAATAGCAAAGGAAGTCTTTATTGAAAAATACGGATATTCCTCGCTCTTTTTCATGTCCTTTGTCTGCAGGCTGGAAGACAATAAATATTGGATTCTGGAAGGCACGAACAAGCTCCATCTATTCTTTAAAACAAACGGAGGCGGCCCTTACATCGTAATGGACAAAACCGGAAAAATACTTGCGTTAGGCCATACAGGATAAAAATGTATGGGTTGAAAGAATAGACAAAAACTATTTTGGCATAAAACTGTTGGAATAAAATAGGCAGGAATCTTAAACCCTATGATATAGGAAGGGAAGAAGAAAACTTGACCAGTTAGTTATAATTCTGCTAGAGTTAAAAAAGATGAATAGAAAATTAGAACTTACTGAGGAGATGTTTTTAACGAGAATCAACTGGTCTATTATTATGAAGAGAATTAAATATTTATGTGAATTATTAATCCTGGGACTCATAGTATTTTGTTTTGAGTTTATAACGGGTATATGGGGCACTTTAATACCATGGTTTTTACTCGGGTTTATCATTATATCGGCAGGTGTTCTTATTTTTTGTGCAGCAAGGAAAAAGCACATAATATTTCCAATATGTATTTTGGAGTTTATCTTATTGATTTTTACAGTTTTTATGCTGAGCGTTTCACTTTTCTATTTTTTCAACGTTCCAAATGGAGGAATATTGATTATAAATATTTCCATTGAGTTGTTTTTCATTTTGATTAATGTATTATTAATTCTAAAGAACATAAAAAGAATTGTGAAATCGGAATATACAAATGATGATTAGGCTGAATAATTATGACTACATACTCATGGCACAGAATAAAAATGGAGTAAATGAATGAGAAAAACAGTTTGTATTTTTTTAACATTATTATTTTCCCTTGAATTGTATTCTGGTGATATTAAATATTTTCCAGAAAATGTTTTCAATCAATTTGAATATGAATGGTACTCGGAAGTACTGGATCTTTTGGACCCGGTTAATGTTCAGGAAACTGAATGTAACGTGATCCGTTTTTCTTGCATAGAATCAATGACAAGAAGTTATGTTATAAAATTGTCATGGACTGATGACGATGGCACATTAAATGTATTTACAGAAAGTCTTCCATATGAAAATGAACGCAAGATATCTTTTCAAAAAAGCATCGCTATCTCAAAAAACGATATCGAAGCATTGCTTAATGTTTTATCTGACTGTAATTTTTATGACCAACCCTCCACAGAGAAAACAAACGGTCGTGATGGCAATTATTGGATAATTGAAGCAAAAACTGATAATGGCTATAAAATCGTATCCCGCTGGACTCCTAAATCCGGGTTTATATACGAAATCGGAAACAAATTGATTGACATGTCAGGAGAAAGAGACAGACTTG
>JAGADS010000085.1 GCA_017613485.1 Treponema sp. | reverse complement strand
GCTTAGTTCCAGCATGAATCGAATTATAAACTATTTTTAAACTTTAATCAAATGGTTTTATCTTTTTTATTCTTGATGTTTTAAGGGTAGATTAAGATTGCCGTGTCAAGCACGGCAATGACATAACCTACTTTTTTGAAAGATATTCGTTAATGGCGGCGGCAGCTTTTCTTCCTTCACCCATGGCGAGGATTACTGTTGCGGCACCAAGAACGATGTCTCCACCAGCCCATACCTTTGTCATGCTGGTAGCCTGTGACTCATCAACAGTGATGTGTCCCCTGTTGTCCACGGCGATTTCCGGAGTTGTCTTGGGGATAAGCGGGTTAGAGTTGTTTCCAAGTGCCACGATAACTGCATCACAAGGAATGTCATGCTCGCTTCCCTTGATTTCAACCGGCTTACGTCTGCCGGAAGCATCAGGCTCACCAAGCTCATAGCTCAATGCACGGATACCTGTAACCCTTCCGTCCTCTGCGTTTCCAAGAATTTCCACAGGGTTCTCCAGGAATCTGAACTCGACTCCCTCTTCCTCTGCGTGATCGACTTCCTCTGCACGGGCAGGCATCTCTGTACGGGTTCTGCGGTATACGACATAGACTTTTTCTGCACCAAGACGCAATGCCATACGGGCTGCATCCATGGCAACGTTTCCACCACCACACACGACAACAGTCTTTGCCTCGTAGAACGGTGTGTCAGCCTTTTCCTTGTCATAGGCCTTCATCAGGTTGGCACGTGTAAGATATTCGTTGGCACTAAAGACACCGATATAGTTTTCTCCCGGAATACCGAAGAATTTTGGAAGACCTGCACCGGTTCCCACAAATGCGGCATCAAATCCCTTTTCTGTAAGGATCTGCTGAACTGTGGCAGTACGTCCAACCAGGAAGTTCATCTCAAACTTAACGCCCATGCTCTTGAGGTTGTCTACTTCCTTGGCAACAATGTCCTTTGGAAGACGGAACTCTGGGATTCCGTAAACCATAACGCCACCGGCCTTGTGGAATGCCTCAAATACAGTAACGTCATGTCCTGCCCTGCGGCAATCAGCGGCAACAGTAAGTCCTGCTGGTCCTGAACCGACGATGGCAACCTTTTTTCCTGTTGAAGGAGCAACTGCCGGAGTCGTGGTAAGATTATTCTCACGCTCATAGTCAGCTACAAAACGCTCCAGACGGCCAATGCTTACGGCCTTTTCAACACTCTTGTATACTTTTCCTACTGTACATTCACCCTGGCACTGCTTTTCCTGAGGACAGACACGTCCACAAATTGCGGGAAGAAGATTCGTCATCTTGATCTCGTCAACCGCACCCTTGAAGTCTCCCTGTGCTACCTTTGCAATAAACTGAGGAATGCGTACATTTACAGGACATCCTTTTACACAAGGCTCATTCTTGCACTGAAGACACCGGTTTGCCTCGACAATGGCCTGCTCTTTTGTGTATCCAAGGGCAACCTCTGTCATCTGTCTTGCACGGACAAGCGGCTCTCCTGTAGGCATTACCTGAAGCGGAATGTCACGGCGGTCCTTTGGTGTCAGCGATCCGTCTGCGATCTTTGATTCAATTTTCTTATATTCTTCAACTGCGGTCTGGGCTAGTTTTTCTGCACTGATATGTTCCATCTGTATTCTCCCTTACTGAGCATCCTGAAGCTTGCACTTGTGGAATGCCTCGGTCTCCTGCGGCTTAAAGCTCTTCATCCTCATCATCATGTTGTCCCAGTCAACCTGGTGACCGTCAAAATCAGGACCATCCACGCAAACAAACTTGGTTTCGCCACCAACGGAAACACGGCAGCCACCGCACATTCCCGTTCCGTCAATCATAATCGTGTTAAGGCTTACGGTACACGGCACATTGTATTTTGCGGCACACTGGCATGCAAACTTCATCATTATTGGCGGGCCAATGGCAATAACCTCAGCAGGAGGCACATCGCTCTGACAAAGACGCTCCAGGGCAATTGTGACAACACCCTTCTCTCCTGCAGAACCGTCATCGGTCATAAGGATAACCTCATCGCATACAGCCTTCATCTCATCGACAAAAATCAAAAGATCCTTGTTTCTTGCGCCTTCAATCAAAATCACCTTGTTTCCAGCTTCCTTAAGAGCCTGAACAATCGGGTAAAGCGGAGCCGTACCGAATCCACCACCAACGCACACGACCGGTGCATCGTATTTCCTGATGTTGCTGGGTGTTCCAAGAGGTCCAAGCACACCGCCCAGATAGTCACCCACGTTCAACTTGGAAAGCTTGTATGTGGATGCTCCAACCGGCTGGAATGCAATGGCGACCCATCCTTCCTGTGCATTTGCATCTGCAATTGTCAACGGAATACGCTCCGTAAGGTCCTGGTCAACCTGTACAATCAAAAACTGTCCTGCTTTGCGGTTTTTGGCAATGTCGGGAGCCTCGAACTTCATGTAGTAGACATTCTCTGAAAGCTGTCTCTTTTCGATGATTTTGTTCATATCGTTTTCCTTAGAGTGAGTTTTTTGTTTGATTATTTTTCTATAAAGAGGATGCTGTCCATTCCTGTAGCCTCAAAGACCTGCTGGCAGAAATCGGACGGGTTCTTTACGATGAGTTTGCCGCTATATGCACCCATTCCCTTATGAGCCTGAAGGACTACTCTGAGACCTGCGCTGGAAATGTATTCCACATTCTTTATGTCAAGAATCAAAAGCTTTGTCTTGTTAAAGTATTCTTTGACTTGAGCTT
>JAGADS010000084.1 GCA_017613485.1 Treponema sp. | reverse complement strand
TATTCATCCTTGGACAGGCTTTTCCAATAATCAAAATCGCTGTCTGTCTGCGTGATGCAAGTTTGAATCACCTGCTTTCCGTCGTGAACAAACAACGGGTCATATCCATAATACTTTATGTACATGCGGTCAAATGTATGATTTCCGATTTTAAGATCATCGATATCAACAAAAACCGTTTCATTTGCCACAAAGGATTCGTCCACCGCAAATGCAATCTGGAAGCCGCTTGTTACAGGATATTTTCTTGGTGAACTGTATGCCGCACAAAGCTCCTTTGGCATGTACTCTTGTGGAAGAAGCCTGTTGAACAGAGGGTATGAGTCAATCGCAGGAATCACATAATCGGCAGGAACAAACTCACCGCCTTCAAGTTTAATTCCGCTTGCCCTCTTTTTCTCAAGAACGATTTTTTCAACTCCGGTATTATAGAAAATCTCTCCGCCCAGCTCCTTGAATTTTTTCTCCATGCGCAGTGACATTTGAAGCGAGGCACCCATAGGGACATTTCCGTTTCCAATCACAACCGTCGCATAGGAAACCAGGAACGAATAGGCAGTGTATTCCTTTGGTAAATAATCACAAATCATTTTCTGAAGAAGCGGAGACTTGAATCTTTTGCTGTATTCCTCAAGTGAGATTTTTCCGAACTCCTTCATGACTTTGGGCATATCCATCATGTTCTTTCCCATTGAGATATAATCCTTGATGCCCCACATTTCCATCGGCTTAGCAATAGGGAAAAGACATTGCTTTGAATATTCAACATGCTGAATGAACTTTTTTATTTCCGCCTCATCTTCTGGGGATGCCTTGATAAGCTCCTCCTCTGTCCTTTTAAGGTCATTCCACAGGGTTACGCTTTTGCCTTTGTATGTTGAGGTATAGAACGAATTGATTTTTGCATATTCAGTTTCATCGCTCAGGGCACCAACAGTTTTCCACACGTCATAAAGCTCGGTTCCCTTTTTTGTTCCAGTAAGCCAGTGAATGCAGTTGTCAATGTGAAAGCCCTTTCTGTTCCACCCGATGCACTCTCCACCGGGAATGGCATTCTTCTCATAAATGGCCGCATCAAATCCTGAACGCAAAGCGTAAATGCCCGCCGACAAGCCCGCAATACCGCCACCAATAATAACAACCTTCTGCTTTCCTGCGTTTCCCATACTTCACTCCTGTTTACTCTTTGTTATACAGTTGGTTAACCGCATAATAACGTCATTATCGGGCCTGACCCGATAATCTATCTTTTTATTTCCCACTTCAATGACACATTATCAAATTATCGAATTGATATTCATTGAATCTACGTTCAATATAAATAATCTTTTCGGACTTGTCAAGCGTTAGTTGAATTTAAATTCAATGAATCTTTACTTACCCCTCTTGAACAATTATTCCATATTGATTATAGTTGATTATGGAAAACATATCTTTAATCCTTTCGGACTTAGACGGCACTCTTTTTCATGATGACAAATCAATCTCAGATTACACAAAACAGGTGATAGCATCTCTTCAGAAAAAAGGGATTCTTTTCGGCATCTCAACATCCAGGGCTCGGATCAACGCCTCACGTTATTTGAACGGACTAAGGCCTGATGTAATGATAACAAACGGAGGTGGTCTGGTTTATTGCGGTGAAGAAAAAATCTATTCATGTGAGTTTACAAAAGAAGAGGCACGCACGCTAATAGACGCTGCATTTGAATTCGGCGGTAAGGATTTTGTAATCAGCGTGGACAATGAGAACGGACTTTACTGCAACTCGAAGGAGGATTTGGGAGACCGCTACTGGACACCCACGGACTTCTCTGATTTTAACGAGCCTGCCATGAAAATGTGTGTTGAATCACTGGACAAGCAGCTGGTGGAAAAAATCGCTTCTTCAATCGGCATAGACAAAATTGATTACCTACCCTTCTCCGACATTCCCTGGTACAAGATGAGCAAGAAAAATGCGACCAAGGAAAAGGCAATCGAAAAACTGTCCGCCCACCTGAACATTCCCGTGGGAAACATGGCGGCCTTTGGGGATGACTTCAGCGACATCGGTATGCTCAAAATCTGCGGCAAGGGAATCGCAATGGAAAATGCAATCAGCGAGGTAAAATCAATAGCGGACGAAATCTGCCCCTCAAACGAAAACGACGGCGTTGCAAGGTGGATACAAGAGCATCTGATGAAATAGCAAGGTTTAAAGATTAAGCAAGATTCCTTCAAAATCAAGCTTGAAATCACGGGTATAATAATAGCCTTTATGCCCATAATCATACTTGATCAAATCACCTCTTTCTTCACATAGAGTGTTTGAGAACATCAGGATGTCGTCAAGATCCCTATGGATTGTAGACTTAGGACTACAGTCTGTATTCCCATCCTTACCAAATTTAATTCCATGAGCTTTACAGAGGGCTATCAGTTTGTCGGCATCAGGATAAGTGCCGCTCTTGATGGCCCTGTCGATAACAAAAAGGCGTGTAAGCCTGTCCCAGCCGACACCTTTCCCTTTGCTTTTCTCCTTCTTTTTTGGCGTGTCCTTGCAGATGATTTCCCTACCGTCCTTGTGAAAATTCACGCACATAAGGAATGCCCATTTATCAACTTCAAGCTTTTTCGTTAATCCTTCATAAACAACCTCTTGAAGGAAACTGCAGTTTATGAATGCAACCGACTGTATTTTCTTGACGCTCTTTGGAATAATGACCTTCTCTATCGGCTTCATCTCTTTTTTTATTTTTGAAAGCTGATAGAATTCGTAAAATGTATTTGGACCTATGACCTCAACTCCATCTGGAACCCGCACTTCTGTTTTTGTAAAATCAGTTCGGAACAGAGTTGTCTTTTTTGCAGTGTTTATGACAAAGCCGTCAATCTCCCTGTACACTGGATTTTGAAGTATAATTTCCGCCACGACCTGAGGTTTGATGCAGTTAAGCTTTCCTCCATGATTATTGGTAAACTCCACGGCAATGATATTATCTCCAACATTCACCTTCTTTATGTGCTTTGGCAGGGAAGGAATCATGATTATGGTTACGCTTTGTGGAACAGACACTTCCTCAATTGAAGGACAATACTTAAAATCAATTTCAAATTTCTTTAATTTGCGAGGGAACTGAATCTCATTAAGATTCTTGCAAAATGCAAATGCCCTGTACGAAATTTCCGTAACCGAATCCGGTATGATGATTTTTTCAATAGTCTTGTTCGGCTCAATGTCATCAGCAAAAACATAGTCTGCAATTTTAGTCACACCGTCAGGAATCACAACCTCACTGTCCTTTCCCTTGTAGCGTCGGAGAATATTCTGTTCCTTCCCTGTTTTCGTGTCCTTGAGAACCTTGATAATAAAATCCTTCTTTCCAGCAGCCATAAGCGCCCCTCCTTTCTGTTCAATCCTATGACGATATTATACCACAAAACTCTCTCATTTTGTGAGAGAGGGGGGGATATTATTTGAAGAGCAGTATAATTAGTTTCATTTCTCCCAATGTTTTCTCCAATCCTTATCTTTCGACATGGTGAAAAGACAGTTGCCGATGCTGAATCCCGGTTCATCTTCAAGACAGTCAATTTTGAGTTGCACTTCCTGGAGGCGGTAATACCGGTCGATGATTTGGTCGGATGTATAAATCTTACCGTCAACAAAAGCGCCTGTCTCAAATTTTCCATGGCATGCCCAGCACTCAGATTTTGAAAGGAAAGTCTTGAGTTCTGCCTTGGGGATTTTTCCTATTCCAAGTTCCGTGCTAAGAAGACTTTCTCCTCTTTTGCTTATCCGTCCATCCTCGCTCATGATTTTTCCTTCGATGCACCAGGTGGATGGCTTTCCGTTTTCATCCAGATATCCCCGGCTTTTCATCCTGCGTATTACGGAAGCAGGTTTTCTGCAGAGTCTGGCCGCAAGCTCTTCAATTGTAATCATAGTAATTCCTCCTTGTGATGAAGTTTCAAATAAATCCGAAAAACCACACTACAAAATTTTTTCGCCGTCAACATTTATTTCCAAGTCAATCATAAAATCATCGGGATTCATGTGAATCATATCGTTGAGCGTGTACGTGAACGAATCCACGAAAAGGACATGGACGTAGTAGGGAATTTTTATGTGCTCAAGTTCGGGACGGTCAAAACATTCTATATCCCAGTTCAGACCACGGTACAACTGATCTTCCCTGCTTTCCATCCTGTCTTCGTTTGCGTATACTTTGGGCAATATTTTCCAATCTGTTGCGTCATAAAGATGTTCCAGCATTTCCTCATCCGCCGTGGGAATGGGTGTCTCACAGTTTTCATACGTCAGGCTGGCTTCAATTGAATACTCATTCTTGATCCTGTTGTTGGGGATTGCATCGCTTTGCAGGAACTTCACTGTCTTTTCAACGGCATCATACATCTGGTTAACTTTTCTGTCGATTCCCTGAATGACGGAGATTATTTTCTGAGTATTCTCGGGAGTCCATTCAAAATGATCTTTTCTCCAGCGAAGCCGTACTATCTCCTCGTAACTGTCTTCGGTGGGGTCTGGCATGTAACAAGATCTGTCCTTCTTCATTTTTGCGGTCGATTTGTCGGCTCCAGCCTCCACTGTCATAGAAAAATTAGTCCAGTTATCGAGAGACTGAGATTCTCCGTTCATGTAAAAACTCAAATAGGAATAAAGAACTGCTTTCTGTGTCTGTGAAAGTTTTTTCCATAATTTCAAAATCTTCTTGTCGTTCATAATCGCCTCCGTTATGGATGGGTTTATGGTTTCATTATAGCAGGCTGCTCTATCATTTTATGAGAGAGTAAGGAAAAAAATGAAAATATTATCTTTGTTGATTTGGGGTAGTTGTGGTATCCAGAGAAAGTAACGGCATTTTTCCAAGAAGCAATTATATCCCGTACAGACAGATGTTTTTTTCTACTACTATTAAACTTACAGTACCTATCCCATCACCTCAATGAACTCTTCCGGTAGAAGTGCTGGAATCTTGCTATGGGCGAAATCCTTCTTGTTCCGTGTGATTATATATCTGGCATGAATGCTATAGGCACACTCATCTTGCAAGCAATCCTCGAAATCGGAGAAATCATCACGGTCAAGAGCGGAAAGCAATTCCGATTGACCTACGGAAGCAATTCGACACCAAGAAAAGACTAGCTTAAACATTTTTCGACGTTCTTCAAGGGAAAACTCATGGCGAAGTAAATACCACATGGTTGTCACTGTATGAGCGGAAACAAATCCCACCGTACGGCCTTTTATGCAAGACTGCACTATTTGCATGGAATTTTCATAAAACGGAGCACGTTGAAACAATACATCCAGAATGATATTTGCATCAATCAAAATATCCATGTTTTTCCTCCACAGCTTTCTTTAGCATTTCCTTGTAAAAAGGATCTTTGTCAGAAGGCATTACAAGCGGATCGTGTTTTGACAAGATATCTTGTAGATCTTCCCAAGCGGCATTCCTTTTTCCACTATCATCCAATGGAACCAGCTTGAATCTCTGACCCTCGTAAAAATTTGATTCACCAATGACACGCACGATATTTCCGTCAAAATATGCATCGTAGGATTTTTTTTGAGAAGCATCTGTAAAATCATATTCCGGGGAGGCAACTTCAAGAACATTCGCGTCATTGTCTAGCTTGTATTCCACATTGGAACCGGATATCAACGGAACCTTGTTTGCCCTGATGAACGATTCATCAACGCCGTAGACCTCAGCTGCCTTTGACACAATCGCATCCGACGGTATAACCGTTCCATTTTCATACTTGCTGTAGGACTGTCTGGAGACACCAAGCATCCTGGCCGCATCCGCCTGAGTAAAACCGCCTGTCTGTCGGAGATATTTCAATACATCTTTCATTGTAACCCTCTGCATTTTATTGTAGCATGAGTTTACAAAATGTCAAGATGGAAAGTTTACATTATGTCACCTTATCATAAATTGAGTAATGTTGTGCCTATGTCCAGCGTAAAATCACGGGTGTAGTGATAGCTTTTATTTGCACTGTCATATTCAATCAAATCTGTCCGTTTTGGACATTCTGTGCCAGAAAACAACAGGATGTCATCGAACGTGCGGTAGATTGTACACTCCCTTACCTTGAACATCTCTGCCAAATGAGGAACATCGGGACAATTGCCGTTCCTGAGCATATCGTCTATGCGGAGCATCCTTGTAAGGGCCTCCATGTTCTTTCTGTTTTTCATTTGCTTTTGTTTTGGGGTATCGCTGCAAGTTATTGTATTTATGAAATCCTTATTGTCCTCAGGGTAAAAAAACGCCATCCTTTCAATTTCCAAATCTTTTGACTTTCCTTCATATATTACAGACTTGAGATCCTTGCAGACGGCAAAGGCACCTGAGACTATTTTCCTGACTGATTTTGGAAGGACTATTTTTTCTATTGATGTTCCATCATGCAAGCCCCAGAAACAAAAATCACCGATGACTTCTATTCCATGCGGAACATGAACAGTTTTCCTGTCTCCAGGAATGCAGAAGAGGGCGGTCTTGTGTTTTTCGTTCACCATGAAACAGTCGATCATCTTGTAGTTCGGATTCTTTGACAGGATCCTGATTGTCTCTTCATAGTCTTCATCAAAGTCATCAACTTCATCAGGATCGTAATGAAAACAGCTGTACATCACTTTTGTCAGATCGTCATGAATATTTATCTTCTTCAGGTTCTTCGGTATAAGAAAACTTGACAGTGAGTTTACATTTTTAGGAATGGTTATTTCTTCAAGTGAATTGCAGCCCACAAAAATATCGTTTCCCATTTTGAACTTTGGATTCTCTGACCACCTTACATCCGTTAGCGCCGTGCAATAACCGAATGCAGAGTTTTCCAATTCAACAACACTGTCGGGAAGAATGATTTTTGTAATTGTGTCGTTGGGCTTGTTTTTGTCACCAAATGCATAAGAGCGGATTTTCGTCACACCCTCAGGCACTTCCACAACGGAATCATCTCCAAGATAGGAATAAAGATAAAATATTTCCTCATACTCGGGATCCTGCTTTATTATAAAGTTCCTGTTGTCTGCCATCGTTTTCTCCTCATGTTTTGATGAGTTTATTATATCACGGCATTCTCTCATTTCATGAAAGAATTGAAAACTTTTTTACATTTTTTTCCACTATAAACTGACTGCCACACAGCGGTGACAATCAGCTTGATGTATTTTTTATTCAGAAGCCCGGTAAAAATAATTTTCTTTATAAGTATCTGTAAGCCTTCTTGCATTACCCGCGGGATTTGATGGATACAATACATTACCTCCTCCACCTCTTCTGCGTCCATCATCAGGCGGGTATCCAAAATACCAATCAGTCTTGTTGTCTTCGTACGTAACAGAAGTTAAACTTGAACATTCGTTAAAACTGTGGTCTCCTATAAATTTCACAGACGTTGGTATTGTTATGCTTGTAAGGCTTGAGCAATGATCAAAGGTTGAAGCCTCAATTGAAGCCAGAGTATTTGGAATATTTATGCTTGCAAGGCTAGTGCAGTAACAGAATGCACTTTCACCAATAGTTTTTACACTGTCTGGAATGACCATACCTGTAAGACTGCTGCAGTGACTAAATGCTTTTTTGCCAAACGATTCAACTTTTTGATACCATTTAAAGACCACACTTGCAAGGCTGGAGCAATTCTCAAAAGCACTCTCACCTATAGTTTTTACAGAGCCTGGAATTTCGATACTGGCAAGGCTTGTACAGTTTTCAAAGGCATTATTCCCAATGCTCTCCAGCGAAGATGAAAGTGTTATGCTTGTAAGATTTGAACATCCATAGAAAGCATTTGCTCCAATTGTTTTTATGGTATCTGGTAAAACAAGTCCCGACAGATTTGAACAATTCTTGAAGTTGTAATAATTTAGTTCAGTGATACCTGTTACTTTTGACAAATCCAGAGACACCAAGACACTGTTGTTTTGCCGCCTCAGAGTTTCTAAAGCCTGTTTAATTATTGAGATTTCATAATATTCAAGTTTTCCAGTAGCCACAACAGTACCGGATTCAGTCATATTTTCAATTTGTTCAACTATGTAAGAAACATTATCAAGCCATTTGGCATAAAGATTTATGTCGCCGGTTTTTGTACCTGCATCCCAGCCTGTTATTTCTTCTGTACTGTAATTCTTTGTCTCAAACCAGCCACGGAAATAATAATTATCACGTTGTGGAATAGGAAGCGTTACAGAGTCTTCAATGGTATAAGTTCTTTTTGCATCACTAGGAACTGAAGAATTAACATAAGGATCGTATATGATTCTATATTCTGTTAATTCCCATTTTGCGTAAAGAGTTATTCTTCCTGTTTGTTCTCCAGGATTCCAGCCTTCAATTTCTGAATATCTTAAATTTGAAGTTGTATACCAGCCGCAGAAAGTATAGTTCAATTTTTCTGGTTCAGCAAGAACAACCGTATCATCTACGGTATAGGTAGTTTTTGTATCGGCAGGGAGAGTTCCACCGTTACAATTATAAACTATACTATAAGTGTCTAAAGTCCATTTTGCATAAAGATTGACAGTGCCTGTTTTTCCCCCTTTATCCCAGCCTGTCATTTTCTCAGAAGTGAAATCCTCCGTTTCATACCAGCCCTTAAAAGTATGACCGTTATAGTATGCAGATGGAAGGGTAACATTATCTTGTGCCGTATATTTTGTCACTGCATTTGAAGGAACGTACCCGCCATTGCAATGATAGATTATTTGATGCTCTGTTAAAACCCATTTTGCATAAAGATAGACTGTTTCGGTTTTGTCACCTGCATTCCAGCCTGTAATTTCATCAGCATTGTAATATGTTGAATTATACCAGCCGCAGAAAGTATAATTATCACGTTCAGGAATTGCAAGAGTAATATCTTCCGCAATCGTATACTTTGTTTTGGTATTTGACGGTAATTCGCCGCCTTCGCAGTTGTAGACAATGTTGTATTCAATCGGCCTCCACACCGCTGTAAACGTTTCATCTCCAGTTACCCTGTAATCGCCAACCAGCCATGTTGAACCGTTAAACCATCCGTCAAATATATATCCGGTTTGATAAAGAGTTTGTATTTGCGAAGAATAGATTTTTCCTCCAACATACATATTCAATGAAGGTACTTCACCAAATTGTGTGCTGAACGATATTGTTGCCGTTTTCCATTTTGCATAAAGCGTTACATCCTCTGTTATTCTGTCATCAACTTTTGCCTGGATTCCTGTTCCGTTGTTGTTTTCGTCCTTGGAATAGAACCACCCCAAAAATACGTATGGACTGCAATCAACAGGCCTGAGATCTTCTTCTGTAAGTTTATGGTCATATTCAACTAGAAGAACGTCAGGAGCATAGCTGATTTTACTTTCATATAAAATTGATGCCATGCTTCCCCTGCGTGCCGTTAGAGTTACATTTTTTGTAACAGTATATTCACCTGCAATGACTTTTGTTTCTCCGTCATACCAGCCTTTAAAGACAACCCTGTGCCCATACAGCGAAGGAAGGTCTTGTTCCGTAAGCACTGTGTTTTCCCGAACAGAGATTGATTGTGGTACCATTCCATATTCAGAAGAATATGTTATTGTATACAAGACTGGCTCTGGTTCGGTAGCCTGCTCCACCTCCGCATTGCATCCTAACAGCTGAAGTGTAATAAACAATGACGCTAAAAAGACGCCCGCTTTCAAAATGTGTTTCATAAGTGCCCTCCTTAATGGCAGTATACCATCAGTATATCATGGCACTCTCTCATTTCATGCAAGAGTTGAAAAAAAATTGAGATGTCTTTAAAGATTTATCACTTATTAATCCTCGCCAAAAATAGAATCAATATCATCATCGTCATCGGAGTCAAAAATTGAATCAAAGTCATCATCATCGGAGGAATGATCATCTGTTTCTGTATTTTCAAGCTCTTTTATCATTTCATCTATCTCTTCTATTTCTGCCCTTTCTTTTTCTTCTTCGCGTTCAATAATTTCAACTACATCTGATACAGTCTCATAAAACTCAGCAAGTTTGATTCTTTTACCTAGTAGATAAATTGCGTCTGGAATTTCCCCAATTTTTTCACCTGAGGCTATTCTGTATGCAAGGTTTTTCATGTTCTCCTCAAGAGTTCCTTCTTCACGCCAATTCCGTATTGTGAGTCCGATCTCAGTATTAGTGAGTTTATCTGCGAATAATCCCATGTTTTCCTCCTATTCCTTGATTATGTAATTATATCATGGCACTCTCTCATTTCATGCAAGAGTAGAATATTTTTCTAAACAAAAGTAAATCTATCCATAAAATTCTCAAACAGTCTTAAATGGGCTCATTAATTCAGCAAAGAACAATTCTCCACTGGTTTGATGATTTTTCTATTAAAAATCTCACAAACTTTGATAACAAACATCATAAACACAATCAGGCAATTTATCTACATAATGAACGAACCAGCGCAACATTCTTTTTGAAGTATTTGGATCGTAGCCAATTAGATCATAAATATCACCGAGAATCCATTTAATATGTGTGCCTGTAATTTCATCTTCTTTACAAGCAATAAAAACCGTAAGTTTCAATACGTCATTTTTTTTATCAATAACAAAAACTCTTACAGGTATATCCTTGTCAAGTTCTTTCATTACTGTATTGTAGACCGTAATAGTTTTTTCGGGAGTATTGCATACTTGGGAAGAATTCCATGTGAAAGTTGTCATCTTTTTGCTCCTTGCATTTGTATTTTTTTGACCAACAGTTTCAGAACCAACCTCTTATTCACACAAGTACAACGAACATTCAGTCGCTACACCATATCTGCATGAAAAAACTTTGGTTCTGAACGCTTATTTTTTGAAATGTTTAAAAACAGTAAAACTTGGGTTAAATAAACCCTCTCATGTTTGCATAATTATCCACAAGAGCTTTGCTCACATCAATTTTATTCTGTCCCAGAAAAGCAACAAATTTCTTAACCTCGGCATAGAGTAAGAGATCTTGAAGTGTCTTCATATCACTCTCGTCAAGTTCTACAGTTTGCCACTTTCTGACTTCTTCTTTAAAAATTTTATCCATAACAAACCTCCGTTACCTGTTTCTTATTCTTCCACCTTTTCAACTTCTGCTAAATGATTTCGCTTACCGCACATACCAGAAAAGGTGTAAACATTAAATTCTGATTGCAATCTTTCAACCGCTTCGCTTGCCGAAGAATAAGCGCCATGTGTATACGTTCCACATTTCTTACAATACGCCTTATACTTAACCCTCCTAGGTCTCGAAGACCCACCCGAACTTCCGCCAGAGTAATCGCTTCTTGGATGGTTCCTTTCGTACTCTTCTTGAGCTTCACGCTTTCTTACTCCTTGGTAGAGCATATCCTTAAAAATTCCCATAATCATTTCCTCCTTTTCTCGAAATATGGAATATTTTCTTTTTCAAGTCGATCGTAATATTCATTTACAATCCGCTTGAAACGCTTTTCGCTCTTTTTTTCTATATAGAAAAACTCGTCCGAATCTTTTTCCACTTCGTAAAGTCCAAAAAAGCCTTTGTCCCAATAGCCATTCTTAGGCAGAATGGAATGGGTTTCTTTTATAGATTCCCTAAGAACGTTGTCAGATGAGTGCTCCACCTTAAGACCGTTCTTTTGCAAGTCCGCCTGAAAATCCTCTCGTATCTTCTTCAAGATGAGGGCATTCTTCGTGTCAATCAGCTCGTAGTATGTGTTGAACCGCGGATTATCCTCGGTGAAATCAAAATAGTCGCAACTCTCCTTGATTTTCACTTTTTCTGGGATGAGAATGATTTTGTACTCAGGGGTGTCCCCAACAAGAATCCAGCCCTCCACCCATGTCAGTGTTTTTTTCCGCTTTGATTTTTCGACTTTCAAGACGGAGCCAGCTTTCAGAGTTCCATTCTCTTTGCCGTATGGTGACTTTGTGACTTTTTCATAAGTGTTAAAATCTTGTTTCGTTGTGATGTAGGTCTTAATCGAGAAGTCGTACTTCGACACGAACTTGTCAACGTAGTAGAAGGAAACAAAAAATCCAATAACAAAACTTATGACAATCAGTATAAAGTATCCTACAGGACCTGCCATTCCACCTAAGGCTCCCAATATACCGGTAAAATGCATCAAAAGTAGAATAATAACTGCAATAACAATTGCAAGCACAAATGAAATAAATGTATACATAAATACTATTCCTTGTTGAAATAGTGTTTTTCAAGCCCCATACGGAACCTCCGCAAAAAAGAAGCAAGTTTTAACACTTTACCCCTATTTGCGTAATACATATTTTACACCCTCTTTAGAAGTAATGCAAGTAAAATTTTACTCACATAGTGGTAATCTGTATCTATGGCGTTCAGGGACAATTTGAAGAGTGAATTGGATTTTCAGGATATAAAGGTAAAGGAACTTGCTGCAAAAAGCGGAATCAGCAAAAGAACAATCGATCAGTATCTTTCTTCCGCTGCTAAGATGCCATCTGCAGAAAATGCAGTAAAGATTGCTCAAGTGCTTGGAGTGACTGTGGAATATCTGGTAACAGGAGCACCATCCGAATTCTCAGACAGTTCCATAGCTCAGGAAATCCAGTTATTCCAGAAATACCGACAGTTAATCAAAAAGATAGAGAACCTCTCAGAGCCTGCCAGAGAATGCATGAATTTCTTTGTCGAGAAAATGGGAGATTCCGGATCAAGTCCGGAATGACATTTTTATTCCCCCGACAATGCGATGACAGGATCCAGTTTTGCGGCACGGGATGCGGGACTGAAGCCGAAGAAGATTCCTACGAACACAGAGAAAACAAAGGCAATTATACAGGCGTCTGTGCTGATTACAAATTCCAGCTCACGGACATATTCCACAGCAAAGCTTAAGCCGATGCCAAGTATTATTCCCGCTATTCCACCAAGAACCGTAATACTGGCAGACTCAATCAGGAACTGTATCCTGATTTTATTCGGGCTTGCTCCAAGTGCCTTTCTGATTCCTATTTCCTGCTTACGCTCTGTAACTGTTACGATCATGATGTTCATGATTCCGATACCACCGACCAAAAGTGAGATAGCCGCGATCGCTGCCAGAAGCATTGACACCGTTGCAGTAATCTCGCTCATCTGATCAAGCATACTCTGCATGGACATCGTACGCACAGCCGTATCACTGCCAGCCACCTGGGCACAATAAGTCTCAACATCGTTCAATACATCTGTAGCCTTGTCGTTTGAAACCGCCTGAACCAT
>JAGADS010000083.1 GCA_017613485.1 Treponema sp. | reverse complement strand
TGACGCTGATATCTAACTTCGGATATGCCATGTCGGTCTATGCCAATTCCCTTGAATCTGCAATTGCGGGGAACACCATATCTTACATAGGTAGCATTTTTACGATACTGTTCATGCTGGTTGTTGTGGTGGACATGTGCGGAAGGAGATTTTTCTTTCCTCTACGGATCGGACTTCTGATATATGCTCTTATAATCAGTATAATAGTGGCTTCAACAAAAGAAACCAATCTTTTCTTCAAGAACTCAGAGATTTCAACGCTTCATGGTCTTACGGTGATAGTTTATCAAAGTGGACCTGCTCTGATTTTCTATATAATTTATCTTGCGGCTATCAACATTGCAGCAATGGCGGTGGTTCTTAATTCAATATTTACCAAAAAGAGGGTTTCCAGGCGGACTCTATACACTCTTCTTGCCATGCTTGTATTCGGAACGCTTACATATATAATTCCGCTTTCTCTGGGAATCGAACTCAACTTCATGCCTTACACCTATATCCTGATGGAGCTTTTCTTTATCGTTTTTTCCATCAGGGTCAACACCTACGACCTTCAGTTGAATCTTATTAATGTATTCAAGACTCGTGGCGGCTACGGCTACATTGCCTTTGACAACAAGGCTCATTTTCTTGGATGTGATGATTTTGCCATGAATCTGTTTCCTGAGCTGAATAAGATTCCGATTGATTTTTCCATACCGTCCGTATGCACTGATGTAATTGAAAAGCTGCACTACAAGGATGAGAACTGGAACTGGAAGGAACATTGCAATCAGGATTTCAGGATTACTTGCAACGATAGATCTGCCATTTGTACGATTCACCGGATTTCTGCCAAAGGGAAAAAACTAGGATTCCTTTTTGAGCTGCGTGACGATACTGAACAGCACAATTATATCACAGGCCTAAATCTCTATAACAAGGAACTGACAAAACTTATTGAAGAGAAAACCCATCAGGTGATAATAATGCAGGAGTCAATCATCAAGGGAATGGCAACGATGGTTGAAAGCCGCGACAACTCAACTGGCGGACATATCTTGCGTACAAGCGACTGCATAAAGATTTTTGCAGACGAGCTTCTTAAACATCCTGAGATTAGAGCGTGTACCCCGATATTCTGCAGTAATGTAATAAAGGCGGCCCCGATGCATGACCTTGGGAAAATAGCTGTTGATGATTCGATTTTGAGGAAGCCCGGAAAATATACAGAAGATGAATATGGCAAGATGAAGGATCATGCCGCAAAGGGTGCTGTAATAGTAAAGAAAGTCCTTGATGAAATTGAAGACATAGATTTCAAGAACATAGCAATCAATGTTGCCCATTATCATCACGAGAAATGGGACGGAACCGGATATCCAGAGCATCTTAAGGAAACTGAGATTCCACTTGAGGCAAGAATCATGGCACTGGCAGATGTCTTTGATGCACTCGTAAGCAAGCGCTGTTACAAGGAAGCAAAATCATTTGACGAGGCATTTGAGATAATAAAGAATGATTTGGGCAGACACTTTGATCCTCAGATAGGCGAGATATTCATCCAATGCCGTCCCCAGCTTGAGGCATATTACACTGCAACCATTCAGGAACTGTAAAGAATCAAAACAACTCAGGCTGCATGGGATCTGTTTCCGGGAATTCTTCCATCCACTTAAACACGGAATCCGTTCCAAGCATGATATTGTTTTTCTTGCATAGTTCTGAAAGATGTTTCATCAGATAATGCTCATTCGGACTTGAAACTTCATAGCTGTTTCCGTATGTCTTGATATAGCGTTCCTTTAATCCTGGAAAATGTCTGTCGAGCGCACGATAAAAATACTCGCGGTTTCCTTCCCGTAAGGTAAGCCCGATTCCAAAGCAGATAATTGCTTTAACTCCGGCGCGTACACAGTAATCAATTATGTCGTCAATATTTTCCTGTGTATCGTTTATAAAAGGCAGGAGCGGACTGAACCAGACCACAGTCGGAATGCCCGCATCACGGCAGGCACAGAGAACTTCAAAACGGCGGCTTGTTGGGCATACTCCAGGCTCAATTTTACGGCAAAGCTCATCATCGGCGGTGGTGAGCGTCATCTGGACAACGGCTTTTGTCTTTTTGTTTATGCGTGAAAGAATATCCAGATCCCTTAGGACAAGGTCAGATTTTGTAAGGACAGCAGCCCCAAAATTATAGCGGTCAATTATTTCAAGACAGCAGCGGGTAAGGTGCAGTTCTTTTTCAACAGGAATGTAAGGGTCACACATAGAGCCTGTTCCAACCATGCATCGCTTGCGTTTTTTCCGTAGTGTTTCTTCTAGAAGCTCCGGGGCATTCTGTTTTACTTCTATATCCTCAAAATCATGCGTAAACTGATAGCACTTGCTCCTTGAATCACAATAGATGCAGCCATGCGAACATCCGCGGTAAATGTTCATGCTGTGAGGAGTAAGAATTGATTTTGCATTCACAAAGTGCATTGTCAGTTGCTCCGGATCTTGATTTTATTTACAGTTCTTCTTGTGCGCTTTGATTTTCTTCATGGCCCAGTCATAATGACTTGAGGTAGTACTCACGAAATATGCTCCAATTATTTCCCCTGTGCAATTCCCCTGAAGTCATCCAGTGTTTTGTAGCCTTTTCTTTTCATGAATGAGGTCAGGCCCTTTACGATTTTTTTGGCAACGTCGGGGTCCACGCAAACTGCTGTTCCAACCTGAACGGCGCTGGCTCCAGCCATGATGTATTCAACTGCGTCCTGCCATTTTTCTATGCCGCCGATTCCGACAACGGGCACACGCTTGGCCTCGGGAAGCTTGTTGATTTCCTCCACCACGTCATAGACTATGCGGAGTGAGATTGGCTTTATGGCTGGACCACAGAAACCTGCACGGATATTGTCAAAGAATGGCTTTCCGGTCTCGATGTCGATTGCTGTGGACTGGAATGTGTTTACAAGGCTCAGGGCATCGGCTCCTGCCTCTATGCATGCAAGGGCAACGGCTCGGATGTCTGGTGCATTGGGAGAAAGCTTGACCATCAGCGGCTTCTTTGTATTCTTTCGGACGGCGTCGACGCATTCAAATGCAACCTTTGGATCCATTGACCATGCCTGTCCTCCGGCTTTTACATTGGGGCAGCTTATGTTCAGCTCTATCATCGGGATATCGCTCTTGCTCGCTATCTGGACGGCCTTTATGTATGACTCAAGATCATGTCCTGCGATGTTCAGGATACAGGTGACTCCCAGTGTCATCATGTTTGGAAGCTGAATTCTGCTAACTTCCTCCATGCCCGGATTCTGCAGGCCTATTGAATTGATGTCTCCACGGCTTTCCTCTATGACACGCTCACCGGTGTTTCCGTCCCTCGGCTCAAGTGTGGTTCCCTTTGAGGAGATTCCACCCCACCAGCTGATGTCCGATACTCCGCGGTAAATCTGTCCGTAACCGAATGTTCCTGATGCGGCTATGACCGGATTCTTAAAATGAACGCCTGCTATGTCAACGCTCAGGTCTGGCTCAATCTCCGGCTCAAGAGGCTTATTTCTTGGGGCAGGTTGCGGGAACTGTATCTCTGTTGAATCAAAGACAGGGCCTTCCTTGCAGACGCGGACAGTTCCTTTTGTTGTCTGAATCGTACAGCCGAGACATGCTCCAAGTCCACAAAGCATGCGGTGCTCAAGGCTAAGATAGCATTTTACCCCGGCCTCGGCAGCTATTTTCTGAACATAGGCAAGCATGGGTGTAGGTCCGCAGGCATACAGTGTCGTGTATCCGTTTTTCCTGATTGTGTCTGCGTCTATTGCGGCAGGGAGCATTCCCTTTATTCCAACGCTTCCGTCATCTGTCGTGATCGTAAGTTTATCGGCACTGATATGCTCAAGTCCATATGAACCTGTTTTAAAGCAGGCATAAAAATCATAGCTTTTTTCCGGGAGGGATGAGGCAAAATTGGCAACCGGGGCTATTCCTATTCCACCACCGATAATGCACGCCTTTGTTTTTCCCTGAACTGGCTCCGGCTCCTTGAACGGCATTCCGCATGGACCTGTAATCATGAGTGGGGCACCCGGCAGCATGTGGCACAGTTCCCGTGTTCCCTCGCCTTTTTCAAGAATCAAAAACTGGAGCACAAGCCGTCGTTTTCCACTTCCACGATATTCCATGGAACGGTAGACTGAAATGGGCCTCTTGAAATAAACCGAACTTGCGGCACTCCTAATCATGTAAAACTGTCCGGGTTTTGGCACAAGCTGGCTCTTGCGTTCAAGCTCCACGACTGTTTCCAAAAGGTAAACGTCCTTCTGCCCTTCAATTTGCTTTAC
>JAGADS010000082.1 GCA_017613485.1 Treponema sp. | reverse complement strand
TTCAGGAAGGTCTCCCGAATGCATCCATCTATCCCTATCGCATGTATTCAAATGATGATGTTCTGCGGTATTTGATTCGCTATCAGCTGGATCCAATTCCAATCCCCATAGGCTCTTATCTTGATAACATGAACTTTCCGGGAAACTTGGGAGGCCTTAATAGAAGTAAAGAGTTTACAGCAGGAGCCCCGCTGATATTCAATCAAGAAATCCCATTCAGTGTCTCGGATATAACAAGTCAATTGGCTGATAATGGAAATTTTGCTCCAGGAGGTAATACCTCTCTTTCTGAGGCAAGTGCAACAATTTATTCAAATAATCTTCCCGAAGTGACAGTCGTAAATGGCACAGAAAATTTGAATTACGACAAAATATATTACAGTACAGGTTCTGTTCAAGTTACGATGAATAGAACAGACTCAAACCCTGTAACAAACGGATATACACTAAATATGAAGGCCTATCTTGTTCCCTCTGATTTTAACAGATTGACTGATAACCCAGAAACTGAGTGTATAGCAAAGTCGAAAAACGGTGAATGGCAGAATATTATAACTAATCCGACACTTACTATTCCCCTGAATGTTGCTGGTGGAATCCCTATGAGTTTCAAGTTTGTTTTTGTGGCTGAGTCAGCGAACGGAAACGGATCTGTGTTCCATACTTATAGCCCGACAGCTTCATACGATAACTTAAAGGTCAAGCGTATTACAAACCTCAATTCACCAAACGGAATAGACCTTACTGATCAGGATGTGGCTATACCTCTTGATACTGTACCGGAGGGTTTCTCAGAATTTACATTTGACGATGCAACTATAACCGCAAAATCAAACAATCTTAGCGGATGGTCTGGAGTTTCAATTGATTTCCCAACATCGGATGACCTTAAGTTTGTGGGAACAGGTGGAGCACTTAAAAGCGGATCTTCAATAACAGAGACAGCTTCTGTCTCCGGTAATTATCTGATTAACAAGACATACAAGGCTGCTGCAACGATTTACCCGCAGAGTAGCGGTACTCTTTCCGTTCATATTAAGCCAAAACTTACAATCACCAATGCAACAATCGATTTCGGCAGTGACGGTAATTCAAACCAGACAATTTCAGCTGCTGTTGCCTTTAATCTGACGAAAATCAAACAGGCAAAGGCTAATCTCACCCAGCTTGGAATTACAGGATACACCCTTCCATCAAGCGGTGAAACTGGTTCAGTTGAATTACAGGAAGAGCTCTTGAAATTCGTCAATCAAATCAATTTCAGGGAATACAAAACTGATGAAAACGGAAATCAAACTACAACACCAAGAGAAGGCTTTGGTCTTAAGTGCAAGGTAACAAACACATTGCCTGCAGGAAATGACATCAGCTTGAACATTAAAATCCTAAAGAATGGCTCAAACGGATACGACAAAACTGTAAACATACAGGCCGGCTCCAATAACACTGCAGCAGACTGGACGGAAAAAGAATGTACGATTAAATTCCCTGCTTATCAAGAAGGCGTAAAAAAATATCTTGACATGAGTGCAACGATTGTAGGTGCAGACAACTTTACACTTAACAATATTGTGCTTGGAGATACTTATAAATTTGGACTTAAAGTTGAAGATTTTGTATACGACTGGGATTCTGTAAACCTTAATTTATCAGACAAGTCGTTAAACGGCAATCCAGACCTTCCGTTTGACATCAATTCCTTGATGGAGAATTTCCCTGCAATGGTAGGAGATGCCATCCAGAAGATTGAGATGAAGTCTTTCCCATTCTATCTTTATGCAAGAACTCCTTCTGCAAGCTCTATTGCACCTTTGTTCAGCGGAATTGAACTTGAAGGAAAAATGTACATCTCTTATAAGAAAAACGGTGCAAATAAATACAAGGATTTGATGGTCACGGACAGTTCTGAAAGCTCGTCTGCACCAAATACAGACCGTGCACTCAACTTTATCTCTGATGACCTGCCATGGCCAGAAGATACAAGCCAGTTGATTACAGGAGACGCTTCTAAGCAAAACAATATGGCCTATTACCTGAATAATGAACATGCTTCTGTCAGTTCAGACCTGAAAGATATTCTGTCACTTACAAATGCTCAAGACATCAAGCTGAATTATGACCTCAAGCTGAAGAACGCCTCAAATACCACAATCTATCAGTCCATGATGCCAACATCTGGAAGCGAGGAATCTACCAACCTGTGTGTTGATCTTGCAACAATCGTTTCCTTCGACTTTGGTCTCAAGGGTCCTATATCCTTGAACATCATGGAAATGACAAACGAGGATTATAACACTCCAGATTCAACAGGCAAATACAGCGATCTTCTGAACCGCACCGATATTTCATCTGAGACTGATTATGATGAATACATGGACTTGATTAAGAGCGTGGGCATCAACTATCAACTTGTTAATAGACTGTTCATAAGTGATGAAGATCACAAACTTGATATAACCATCAATATTGATGACCGCGACGAATCAGATTATACAGGAATCCATAAGAACCTGGTGCTTAATCCAGGACGCAGCGATGTTGAATTCACAAAGGATGAAGTCAAGAAAATAATGACAAAGATTTTCCATCCGAATATCAAGATTAACCTTGGAAGACCCCTGGATACTGGAGAAACTACTGATTATATAGGCAATAAACCAGAGCTGAAGGTGTCCAGATCAGGGCTCTCTGATAAAAATGCGTTGTCTGCAAATATCGTAGTATATGTGCAGATGGACGGCGATCAATCGTATCAAGTATGGGGAGGTCGAGAATGAAAAGATTACTCTGTACAATAGCACTTTTTGGAATTACGCTTTCTTCGCTTTTTGCTGAGCTTTACCCTTCCAGACGATATGTTGAGATGGGATATGACATTGGAGTCTCCGTAGGACAAAATGCATTTGGAATAAAGGACGTCCTGGTAAAAGATCTTGTCATCGATTTTAGTGAGTTGAACGAAAGGTTCCAGCACAGTGATTTTATGGTGAATCTCGGGTTGAATCCTGGCTTCCATTTTAACGTCAATGTTAACGGCATTGGTGCAGGAATAAAAACAGATCTTGATTTCCACGGCAACCTTTCCATCGACAGGGCTTTGTTCAGGCTTTTGGCAGAAGGAAATGATCTGAACGAATCCGAAACCATAGGAATGTCACTTAACTTTGAATCCTTTATCTCAACTTCAGTTCCCGTGCGATTCAAGATTGGTAAGCTCGGCATCAAGGTTGAACCGACCTACTTTGTCCCGCTCATCTATCTTCCTGAACCACGTGCCGAAATAATCTACACAACCAACGAGGATGGATCTTTAAAGGCAGAGGCAAAGGCAAATTTTGATCTATACACGGCAATCGATATAAGCCCTCTTCTTTCTGAAACAAAAGGTGACTTGGATTATTCTAAGTTGACTGATTCGGCAAAGAATGGAGGTATTGACTTAGGAGCTGTTGTTGAATATGCCCTGTTTGACTTCCTTGATGTCGGCGGTTATGCTAATATCCCGATTTACCCAGGAAAACTGGACTATCACGCTTATGGAACAGCAACTGCCTCTTTTGAGATGGAGGAAGGCTTCCTGAATAATCTGGACTATTGGACCTCTACCGAAGAAGACAGGGGAGAAAAACCTTACAAATATACTGAACCAGACTGGTCGGGCGTTCAGTTTGATGAAGAAGGCTACCGTGTAAACAGGCCTCTAAAATTAGGTGTTGAGGCAGCATGGCGTCCTGTAGGTGACTGGCTTGTAATTCATCCGAAATTAGGTGTTACCGCAAGGAATCCGTTCGGTAAAGATTTCAGCATCCACAGTTTCTCTCCAGAATACAGCCTCTCTGCTGATATGACATTCCTGTACGTTCTGGGATTTAATGTTACAACAGCATACGAAAATCAGGCCTTCTCCCACAACGTAGGTCTCCGTCTTAACACACGAGTCGTTGAGCTTGACTTTAACATCGGAACCAGCAACAGTGACTTCCTAAGGTCTTTCTCCCTCGGCGGAGTACAGGCTCAGGTCGGCATAAAGATGGGATTCTAGTTTGTTTGTCACACGGATTCGAAATTGCTAACGCAATTTCAGGCTGTTGAATTGTCCTGATTTTCTTGTTTTATCTCGAAAGCTTGATTTAGCAAGCTTTCACTTCAGAAATTCAGAAGTCGATTTTTAAATTAATCGCAGCCAGATATCTTAGATTTAAAGAAAAATCGTTAGATTTTTCGAATCCGTGTGACTTTTCATTTAAATAAAAGATTGCCGGGTCGCGCCCGGCAATGACAGTGTTTCTTCTATTCCACAATCCAGACTTTACCGCTGCTACGGCCGAAGATTTCCGGCTCGTACATACATTCTGCGAGGGTGGCCGGGGTCTCGTAGGTTCCGGTTCTTTGTGCCCTGAATGTGAACTCAAAGCTCTGGCTTCCGATCGGCATGTTGTTCCAGAAGCATCGGACTTCTGCATCGTAGATATCCTGATGTGACATTCTATTGAACGGCACAAACCAGGAGACTCGTTTTGAGCTCTGTTGTTGGTTTGGATTTTCCACAGTGCCCGTTGTCTGGAACGCAGGATTCAGGATCTCACAGCCCGCAGGAATCGGTGCCCTTACCGCAACGTATGAGCGAATCTTGGTTGTCGTGATAAAGACTTTCTCACGGTAGATTGTTCCACTCTTGAGCTTGTTTCCGTCGACTTTTTCTCCTGTGCGTGCGTCCGTAATCTCGACATATACACAGAGGCCTTCGTCGCGTGCTTTCTGTTCCTCGGCGGGAAGTGCATAGGTCATGCTTGCTGTGTAATAGAGTTTTCCAGTACCGTCCTTGTTTATCTGCAATGGAACTTCCTGTTCAAGAGGCACGTCAAGCTTTGGCAGTTTAGAATCGAACTTGTCGTCCTTTGCCTTTGTGTTGGCTGCCATGTTTCCAAAGCGGAATGTGCTGTCTACAGGTTGTGCTCCGGCTCCCTTAAAGTTTCCAGACAGGATGCTCTTTCCGTTTAAGAGAATCTCGGCGCTAAGGTTTGTATCCTGCAGTTTGTTTGTGCGGATGTAGGCGTCCAGTGCAATCAGTACACGGCTTGTAGTTGCAGTTGAATACCATCTGCCTTTTCCCTTTTCCAGTTCCAGAAGCTGCCATACCAGATGAGCATTGTAAATGTCATCAGCATCCATCTTTGTAAAGAGGTGGAGTGCCAGTGCATAGCGCTCAGGATCAGTGTTGTAGAAAGACCATCCAAAGAAAGGAATTGAATTCTGGAACGATGCACCACGAGTTGTAAGAGACATAAGGTTCTTTATCTTCTTTACGGCAAGTGCGGCATTTTCCTTGTCATTCAATTCTATTGCGGCAAGACCTGCAAGGGCATATTCACTTACACCGGTGTCCTGATCAAGGATTTCCTTAATCTTGGAAGATGAAACCTTTTCTCCCATGCGGGCAAGAACGTAATAGCTGTATGCCTTTGGATAATACCATCCTTTTTCCTGCAGCTCCTTCAATTCATTCTGAATATAGGACACGAGTTTCTTCTGGTTCAGGTTCTTTGGCAGGCTGATACCATGCTCTTTTGCAAGCGCGATTATTTCTGCAATACGGAGGCTTACTGCAAAGCTGCTGTCTTTTTCTTCAGGCCAGTACGGGAAACCACCGTTGCTCCTCTGGACATCTGCCCATGAGGCAAGTTCTTTTTCCACAACCGCACGAGGATTTGAAACCTCACTCTGCAATCCGAACACAGAGATATAGTCACCGAATGCAATCAACGGAAGTGTGGCAGAGGATCTTTGCTCAAGACAACCGTATGGATATCTGAACACATAGTCAACTGCACTCGTCAATGCACCAAGTCTGGTGGAATCAAGCTGAACATAGAATGTGCCACGACCATCATCAGTTCCAGTCGGGAAGATTATCGTTTCCTTTGCACCGTTTTCGTCTGCACCAATCTGTCCCACAGTTGTCACGGTCTCGTAGATGTATGGCTTTTCAATCTCCAGCGGCTTGTAGATCATCTCGTTAACGGAGCCTGACTTTACCCTGAACGCAAGCGTAATCCATCCTTGAGTCTGTGCATCCAGCCTGAACATGAGTGTCGAAGTGTCACCGGATTTTACAACAATTGATTTTTTGCTTTCTCCGGATACGGCGGCTTTTCCCGGAATGCGGGCAATGTCACCTTCCTGAGGCTTATAGCTTGTCTTATCAAGTCCGCTCAAGACACTGAATTCAACTGTTACATTTTCATCGGTGTCACCAATGTTCGTGATGACAACACCGGCTTCTCCATTGTCACCTGGACGCAGGATTCTTGTCTCCACATCACGGACAGAAATCGGATTTGCAACTGTCAGCGTGTCTTCCTTGTAGGCGTAATCGTTTTCCTTTACACCGACCACTGTTACAATATATTCTGTAAGTGAATCAGGCAGCTTGAATTCTGTGGACACCTTACCGTTTGCATCGGTTTTAAGATTTGGCAGGAACACGGCTGTGGCACGGAAATCGTTTCGTATCTGAACGTTTTCATCTGAACCTCCGTCCTCTTCTGGTGCCATTTCAGCTTCATCCATAGCAAAATCCATGTCATCCGCCATTGCAGATGCACGAGAGGACGCTGTATTCACGCCTTTTGCCATAACGGCTGATTCATACATTATCTTTGCTTTTTCTTCTCTCAAAAGCTCCAATTCCCTTGCACTTATGGTGTATGTACCGTAAGTTACCGGATCAACGATATTGCCAAAGTTGTTGAGGTTGGAAGCCTTGTCAGAGAAGTATCCTGTGCCCCAGAAAAGATTGAGCGGGTCTCCTGCCCTGTAGCCGATTAAATCAAGTACTCCACGGTCAACAACCATAAGTGTG
>JAGADS010000081.1 GCA_017613485.1 Treponema sp. | reverse complement strand
TGCAATATCAGCTTCCTCTGAATCATTCTTGACGATTTTCTCGTATAGTTCCCATACCTTGTCGTCATTGTTGTTCTTGTAGTATTCAGCGAGTTTCCTGAGTGCAAACAGGTTCTGAGGATCTTCTTCCAGTATTGAGTTGCAGAGGAGTTCAATAAGCTGTTCCTTGTGGTTCTTCTCAAAAATATCAACAAGAGTAATTAGGGAACTGTTGTCCAGTGAGCGTGATCTGAGTGCAATCATGCCGGAAAGATAGAGTGCAACGATGCTGTTTTTTGTATTTGCAAGCTGCTCGTCACAGATATCCTTTATCTGCTTTTCCCACTGTTCATTATAGGCACGCTCAAGAATCTGAGACAATTCTGTCAGGTTGTTCTTGGTAAAACCGCTAATTCCAACACGAGTCCATGTTTCTTCCTTCAGCATCTCCCTCACTGAATTCTCAAGTTCTTCAGACATAAAAAAACTCCTATGGTGTATGACAGAATGCAAGACTCTGCCTTTTTATATTTATTCCGCCTAAACATCAGCGGGCTTTTTGCTCGTTAAAACTAAAATACTCTTTATAGACAGCCGGATCCAAAAGCTTGATTTTCAGGAGAAGCTCATTGATCTTGTTTATGCTTTCCTTTGAAAGTAAATAGTAATCCAAAAGCCAAAGATAAAGATTCATCAGCCTTGGGACAATGATTTCGCTGTCATTTGCAGGATCCTTATACTCGCTTTCCTTTGCATAGATATCCTGCTTGAGCCTTCCAACTTCCTGCGAACGGAGAGGCCTCTTTATGTTGAACACGCCCATAAGGATACCGTATGCTCCAATCCACTCATGAAGTGAACGTCCGGTATGTCCTTCCTGCTCAACGCGCTCAATAAGCCCCCTTATAAGCGGTGAATCAAGATTATCCAGCTCGATGCTTTCTGAATCCTGAAAAAAAGCTTCCCTGAACAGTATTTTTGCCAGCTTTGTCTCTCCGCACAAGTCATAGCAGTCAGCTCTTTCTGCCAGAATTATTGCCTGTCCTGGAAACTCGGAATTTGCCTGATTAAGAAGTTCCAGCGCATCCTCGTAGTCTCCAAGCCGTTTCTTGCAAAGACCTTTTTTACGGCACAATTCTGCCCTCATTTTTGGGTCGTTTTCATCATCTGCCTCAAGGAATTTATCAAGAGCCTTTGTGTAAATCCCTTTTTTAAAGGCATAAAGAGTTAACTCGTTAGGGTTCATGAACTGCTTTATAAGCACTATGAAGCGATTCCACTGGCTTATAAGGAGCTCTCCCTGTTCAAGTGCAGTCATTTTTTCCATGTTTTCCAGATTTTCAATCCAAAAAGCACAAAAACCAATTGCCATGCTGAGATCCTCGTTGTCAAGATCAGCAGGAAGTGCGTCCTCTAGAATTGTTTTTGCCTGTATACAATCCCCCTGCTCAATAAGGGCCTGGGCTTTTGATAACGCCTGTGCTGACTGAGAATCCATATTAAATATTATAGAAAAAATGCAAGAATTAGTCAATGAGTAAAATTTTTAAAAATGGGCATATTTTATAATGATTTTATAAAGATTTGTCAACTACCCTTTATCAATTCATAATTAAGAATTAAGAATTAAGAATTAACAAAAATTTTTAAAAAAATTGTTTAAAATGGTATGTGCGATACTATATATATAATGTAGGGGAAGAAAAAACTGTTGAATTAACAAAAACGATGGGGTATACTTTACGAAACGGTCTAGGAGGATTTACAGATGAGGGCTGCTGATATCATTGTCAAGAAAAGGGGAAGCACTGCAACCTTGCCGCAGGAGCTTTCCAAAGAAGAAATAGCATTCATGGTGAACGGCTATACCGACGGCTCGATTCCGGATTATCAGATGTCTGCATTTATGATGGCGGTGTATTTCAACGGCATGACATTTCAGGAAACGTCATATCTTACAGAATGCATGCTTCATTCCGGGGATGTTATCGATCTTCATTCTTTTGGAATTGACTGTCTTTCAGGACCCTTTGTTGACAAGCATTCAACAGGCGGTGTGGGAGACAAGATAAGCCTTCCACTTGCACCGATTGTTGCGGCATGCGGGCTTCAGGTCCCGATGATGAGCGGAAGAGGACTTGGTCATACTGGTGGCACACTGGACAAGCTGGAGTCTCTTTCAGGCTATAATGTCCACCTTGATCCTTCCACATTCGCTGACTATATATCAAAAAACGGATATGCCATGATGGGGCAGACTGAGCACATCGCTCCGGCCGACAGGAAAATGTATGCCCTGCGTGATGTAACGGGAACTGTAGAAAGCATTCCGCTTATCACGGCCTCTATTTTGTCCAAGAAAGTTGCGGAAGGTTCGGATGCCCTTGTGTTTGACGTAAAGTTCGGTAAGGGTGCATTCATGAAAAACGAGGAGGAGGCGGAAAAACTTGCCCTTTCTCTTGTGCGTACTTCTCAGGAGCTTGGCAAAAAAGCAGTTGCTCTTCTTACAAATATGGAAAGTCCTCTGGGAAACAAAACCGGAAACTATCTTGAGGTGGAGGAAACCGTTGAATGCCTTCAGGGGAAAGGTCCTGATGATGTTATGGAGCTTACCTACGCCCTTGGAAGCCGTATGCTGGTTCTTGGAGGAAAAGCATCTGATGTTGAGGAGGGAACAAGGCTTTGCAGGGATGCAGTTGAGTCAGGAAAGGCTCTTGAGGTCTTCCTTGAGAACGTGCGGGAGCAGGGGGCGGATCCTGATTCACTCATGGCAAATCTTGGAAAAAGACGCTCAGAATATCATGCGGAATTTAAGGCGGAAAAAGACGGATATCTTTTGATTGACGCATATAAGACAGGTATATCATGCATTCATCTTGGAGTCGGAAGAAACAAAACCACCGATGCTGTAGATCCTGATTCGGGAATTATATTTGCAAAAAAACAGGGTGATTTCGTAAAGGCTGGAGAAAAGATAATGGATGTATATGCCAGGGATCAAAAATCACTGGATGCCGGAATGACAGCCCTTTCTGATGCAGTAACATATTCAGGAGAAAAACTCCAGGAGAAAAAATTAATTTTGAAGGAAATAAAATAGTGGCCGAGTGGGTAAAAAAAGAAATTTCAAAAAGTGAAGTTTCTGAACTGACTAAACGCTTTGGGGTTAATCCTCTTGCTGCGAGTATTTTTGTACGCCGTGGAGTAAATACAGGACGTGATCTCCTTTATTATCTTGAGGATGATCTCCGTTTCCAGCACAATCCCTTTCTGTTCAATACAATGGAGGATGCCGTTGACAGGATCCTGCAGGCAATGGAAGAAAAGGAAAAGGTCCTGATATTTGGAGACCGTGATGTTGACGGTGTTACTGCCACGACTGTCCTTTATGAATGTCTTGAGCGTTGTGGCATCGACGTAAGGTACAGGCTTCCTCTGGGAGATGACGGATACGGTCTTTCCATGAATGCCGTTGATGATTTTGCAAAGGAGTATGGTTCCCTTATCATTACCGTGGACTGCGGAATAAGCAATGTTCAGGAGATAGCACATGCAGCGGAACTGGGAATGGACGTCATTGTGCTTGACCACCACAATCCACCGGATGAGCTTCCTTCTCCTGCCATAATCGTTGATGCAAAGATTCCTGACTCAGGCTATCCTTTCCCTGACATCTCAGGATGTGCGGTGGCATATAAGACTGTAAGTGCATTAAGATTCAGCCGCTCAAAATGGTACAAGATGGAGCTGTGCCTTTTGAATGCGCGTGAGGAAGAAGAAGGAACTGTAGTTGAATGCATAAAAATCCGTAATCTTGTTCCGATGAGCCGTCTTGTGGAAACTGTTGTTCCTGGTGAGAAAGGAATAATGGACACTAGGCTTCCATCATATCTTCAGGGGCAGATGATTCTTGTATGGGATGAAAAAAATGTATCTTCAATTCTTGAAAGGACATTTGGAAACAGCGCTCAGTTCAACTGTCTTGACATAAGGCCGGATGTTGCACAGATAATTCCACAGGTGGCAAACCTTCCTCTCTCTGCTATAAAAAAGTTTTCCAAGCTTGCAAGATACGGAGACCATGAGCCAACAGAGATCGGTGGCTTTTACAATATTTTTGTAAGCTATGTGAATCAGAGTCAAAGGAGGGACCACCCCGAGATAATTGCACTTGAGGAAAAAGAGCTTCAGCTGGTTGCTCTTGCTGCCCTTGCCGACATCATGCCGATGAAAAACGAGAACAGGATTTTTGTATCAAAGGCTCTTGAATCGATAAATGCAGGAAAAATACGGCCAGGACTTCTTGACTTGATGGCAGACGTTAATCTTTTGGGAAAGAGGGTTAATTCAACGGATTTAAGCTGGATTCTTGTCTCCAATCTTAATGCGGCGGGAAGAATGGGACAGCCTGCAATTGCCGCAGAACTTTTCCTCAGCAGGGATCAGGGTAAGAGTCAGGAGCTTGCACAGAAAATAATCGACTTGAATTCACAGAGGAAGCAGCTTTCCTCAGATGCCATGGATTACGGAATTATACAGGCAAAGAATTCAATTTCAAATCATAGCGGGAAACTCTGCGTCGTGATTGACGAAAGGATAAACCGTGGCGTAACAGGCATTCTTGCGGGACGGCTTGAGTCTGCTAATAATGTTCCTGCCATAGTGGTTACCTTTGTGGAGGATACGGCAGTAGGTTCCATGCGTTCTTGCAGGGGATTCTCTGCTACGGCTTTCCTTGACAAAATTGCTGACCTTTTCATAAATCACGGAGGACATGACGCGGCGGCAGGTTTCAGTTTTGAGAGGTCCCGGCTTCCTGAATTCGAGTCCAGGCTAAAGGAACTTGCACAGGGAATTCAGCTGGAGAACTCTAAAGACGGAATCTATGATGTGGATGCTGAAATTCCACTGCAATATCTTACCCCGGATCTTCTTGCAATTGAGGATCTATTTGAGCCGTTTGGAGAAAAAAACGAGCAGCTTCTTTTCATGTCAAGGAATGTTCCTGTGGTAGATGCCATGATTATGGGCAAGGGAGAGAAGCAGCATCTAAAGGTGATAATTGAT
>JAGADS010000007.1 GCA_017613485.1 Treponema sp. | reverse complement strand
TTCATCTGAGTTATATTTTTGATTCAATTCCTCGTAGCTTACATGTACCGTTTTATTTCCATTCTTGATTCTGTTTTGGAATTCATCGCTTGTAAAATACAGGATTTCGTCCAGATAAAAATCCTCGATAAATGGAACAAGCTCCTGTGCGACAATCTTGTCCTCGATTTTCTTTACGATAGACGGAAGACCGTGTGTTGCCTGCTTTACGGGAGATATGATGTCCCTTGTAACTGCCTCTGGAAGATCGTGGAACAATGCAGAGAAAAAGTTATTGTAAAGTCTTTTGCCGCAGATTTTGGTGCCGCCCTCATGCATGAAAAGAAGCGTAAGGATTGCGGTGAAAAAGCAATGGCCAAGAACGGAAGTCTTAGGCACACGTGGAGTCTGGTTCCATCTTGTCTGGAAACGAAGCTGCTCTATGCGAAGAAGGAAATCGTAGGGCTTTTGCCTTGTCATGAGCATCTGAAGCCCCTTTAAATCCAGCAGTGACTGAAGGTCTGCGTTTACTTCCTTCTTTATTTTCTCAAGACGGCTTTCCTCGTTCACCATGCTTATCATCTCAAGCTCACGCATGGTAGAGTATTTATGTGCTGCCCTGAAAATTCTTGCGGTCTCTTCCTCGCCTTTTGAATATGGAATTGTGCCTGATGATTTCCCAACATAAAGTGTGAATTTAGAGAAAATCTCCTGGTCATGAATCAAGTCCCTGTACTGCTCAAGGACCCACTCATTCAGCTTGATGAATTCCTCGGGGTATTCCTCGCGTATAAGGCGTTGAACAGGGCTCTTTATGTCACAGAGGGCAATCTTACGGAGCAGCTCAAAAAGAGAGGCATAAATCATCCACTCCCAGTCCACCCTGACACCACGGTTTTCCTCATATTTCCCGATGATGTAGGCAAGAACCATTTTCTCGGCATCCTTATCCATTTCCACAAGCTCAAAAGGACGCACAAGATCATTCCAGCGCTCTATAGAGAATCCTTCAAATATTTTCAGTGCAAACTGTTTGTTCATGAGGCAAGAAAACTAGGACCGCTTCTGCTGTTTTTGGTCAGCCTCCATTTTTGTTTTCCATACAAGGGCTTTCTTGCGGATTTCCTCAGATTCATCGCTGTCACCAAGAACCATGGCAACACGTCGGAGTGCGATAAGGAAATTGATTGCTATCTGCATGTCAGCCTCGGAGCGTGTTGAAAGCTCATATTTATCACGGTATTCAGCTGAGCTCTTATCAAGCAGCTTACGTATAAGCCTTACAAATAAAACTGTTGTATCATAGATTGGCGAATTCGGATCAAAATAATCCTTGCATGCCTGCTTCATGTCCACGAAATTCTTTGCAACGGCGGCAAAACGTGCCCTGAGCTCAACAAAAGACCACTTCCATTTTGAGTTGTCACCGAGTGCAATAGCCAGAAGATCAATGACAAGTCCTAGTTTCCTTACAAGATAAAAGCGTTTTTCAATCGGGATATTGGAAATCTTCTCAAGACGCGGAGTTATCTCACTGTACGGACAGTCAACCACATTTGAAAGCACTTCCTCAAAATAAATGATTGATTTATAGATTGTCTTACGTGCCTGATCAAGCGCCTCGTTGTTTTTTGTCTCCAGAATCTGAAGTGAATGTGTGTTTATTGAAAGATAGAGCGTTGAAATATAAATCATTTCCTCGGCAAGAGTTATTTTCTTGTACTCGACACCGGTGCTGTCTTTCCTAATGGCCGTAAGCATGTTTTTTTCTTTCTCAACACACTTGTTTATCTCATTCTTGATAGCGTCTGCCTTTTTAGAAAAATCCGCCCGGCTTTCTGTAGTTATATTTGCCATCACATTCCTCCAAATTTCCTGAGCATTGAGGCCGCATGTTCCAGAGAGGCCTGTGAACTTGAGTCACCGGAAAGCATTCTTGCAATTTCCTTTACCCTTTCGTCACCCGCAACCTGGAAAACCGTGGTTGAAGTAGAGCTTCCGTCAACACCCTTTTGAATTTTAATCTGATTATCGGCATAAACTGCGATGCTCGCAAGATGTGTTATACATAAAATCTGTTTTTTTGCGGCAAGAAGCTTCATGTGGTCACCAAGGGCAACCGCCACCTCTCCGCCAATACCAGTGTCAATCTCGTCAAACACAAGGGTTCCTGCAAGATCCCCGTTGGAGAGTATGGTTTTCAGGGCAAGCATGACACGGCTCAATTCACCGCCTGAGGCTATACGTGCCAGTGGCAGCATGGGAGAACCGGGATTAGAGCTTATAAGGAACTCTATGTCATCCATGCCGTAGGGACCGCATTTCTGCGTCATGTCGTTTCCGTCTTTTTCCTGAAGATGAACGGAGAATTTTGTATCCTTCATTCCAAGCTTTACAAGAATACCCTCAACAGCGCAAGACATTTTATCAGAAGCGGCTTTCCTCAGCTCACTAAGTTTCTTTGCGGCCTGATAGACTGCCTTTTCCGCCTCTGAAACGGCTTTCTGCAGGGTCTCGCGGTCATGTCCTGTACCTGTAAGGCATTCAAGTTCCTGTGATGCCTTTTCCTGATATTCAAGGATATCAGCTACAGTTGAATTTGCAGACTGAACGTATTTTTTCTTCAGCTTATTTATAAGTTCAAGTCTTTCCTGTACCTGGGACAATCTTTCAGGATCAAATACAAGTGACTGCTGGTAATGCTTGAACTCAGATGCTATGTCCTCTATCTCATAGAAAGATGACTCAAAGCGTGAATCAAGGCTTTCCAGTGTCTTATCCATTGACGAGGCATGCGGAACAAGGCCCTTGAGCTTCCTCATGATGGAGACAAGGCCTCCCCCCTCTGAGCCGTCAAAAAGTCCGTTTATCTCGTTTACCGTGCCATAAAGCTTCTCGTATGAAGAAAGGCGGTTTTCCTCTGCCTCAAGCTCCTCATCCTCGTGTGGCTTTAATTTTGCCTCGCTGATTTCGTTTATGGCATAATTAAGCATCTCTATACGTGCTTCCCTCTGGCTTTCATCCGTGTCCAGTGCGTCAAGGGAGCGTCTTTTCTCAACTAAATCGGAATAAAGGGCAGTAAAATCCCTTACCTGGGGCACAATGTCGGCATACATGTCAAGATAACGGCGGTGCTCAGAGACTTTCATCAGTGACTGCTGCTCGTGCTGACCATGTATGTCCACTAAAAATGCAGAAAAAGCAAGAAGATCTGCCCTGGTAACCGGTACTCCTCCAATCCATGCGGAAGACTTACCGTTATCCCTTATAAGGCGACGTAAAAGTATGCGTGAATCCTCGGCTTCTATTCCATGCTCAGAAAGCCACTCAAGTGCTTCCTGTGACTCAAGCAGAAATGAACCGGACACCTGAGCCTCATGTGTTCCTGTCCTGATCTGCTCCACTCCGGCCTTTCCGCCAAGAAGAAAAGCAAGGCTTCCTATGAGAATTGACTTACCTGCTCCAGTCTCACCGCTTAATACGGTAAAGCCCCTGCTAAATTCCACATGGGCACTGTCAATAAGCGCGAAATTCTTTATGTCAAGTTCCTCAAGCACGGGGACCTCCAGACCAGTTTAATTTACTCTGCAAAGCGGCATAGAATGCATTTTCCGTTGCACCCACAAGCCTGGCACAGCAATCGGGAATCTCAAGCTGAATTACATCATCCTGCTCAAGATCAAAGCTTACCTGACCATCAACACTTATGCCTACAGGATATCTTTCTGCCATGACCCTTATCTCAAGCACACCGCCTGAAAACACAATCGGACGTGCAGACAGGCTGAACGAGCTTATCGGTGTAAGTACAAGTGCCTTTACAGACGGACATAGAATGGGACCTCCTGCAGCCGCTGAATATGCAGTGGAACCAGTCGCAGTTGCAACTATGAGGCCATTCGCCTTGAACGGTCCCAGAAACGCACCGTCATGATATACATTCAAATTGACAAGCCTTGATGCACCGCTGCTTGCCACCGTTACGTCATTCATGCCGTTTCCCTGAAAAACTTCTTTCCCATCCCGGATTACACGGCATGACACCATGTACCTTAAACTTATTTTCCTGTTATCTGCCAGAAATTCATCAAGCTCTCTCTTCCACGAGTCTTTGCTGATGCTTGCAAGAAAACCGAATTCACCAAGATTCACGGCAAAAACAGGTATTCCCAAGGGAGCACATCCACGTGAAGCAAACAAAACCGTTCCGTCTCCGCCAAGAGTAACCACAAAATCCATTCCCTCAAAAGGCGGCTCTATGTTCTTGTTCTGGGCATGCTTTCCGTCGTAGGTAAAAACCTCCACACTGCATGAACGCGACTCAAGATACGGCTTGATTTTCTGTGCCATCTCAACTGAATCAGCTTTATATGAATTAACCAGCAAAAGACATTTTTTCATAGTGCATCCGTTTTATCATGGCAGGGACGACAGGACTTTTACGATACGGGCCGCATCCTTTTGACCAAGCCTTGGATAAAGAGGAAACAGGGCACAGCGCAATAGCAGGGAATTAGCGCAGATACATTCAGAGGAAAGAGCCTCCTGCCTTAACGCTATGATTGAATTCTCGTATGCCTGACGTACCTCTATTCCTTTTTTCTGTGCATAGGCCTTTACATCCTTGAAACCGGAATTCAGGACAAGCGGAAATGAATATACCGTTGAGCCATATTCCGGGGCACGTATGTATGTCTTATGCCTTCCCGACATGGTTGAGCGTAAAAACTGAGAGAAAAGATCACGCCTTGTACTCTCATTCCTTGCAAATTCCTTTATCTCCACGAATGCAAGGGCTGCATTCATATCAGGCATTATGTCAGTCGAAGGTGCCTCATCCGCTATTTTCTTGAGCACTATCCAGTCACGGCGGTTTGCGGCAAAAATCACAGCTCCACCACCGGCTGTCACGACATCATGATCCTCCATTCCCCAGATGGCATAGGTACCGTACATGCCTGCCCTTTTTCCCTTTGGTTCTTCCTGGGCCTGAGATTCTGAGGGATTCTGTTCCCTGGGCTTTTGCTCTGTGCCTTCCTCTTCCGGATAATATGCAAGCGCAGACTGAGATATGTCTTCGATAATGGGAATGCCAAGCTCAAGATATGACTGAATTTCCGGGAGAACGCCCATTGACTCTGCAAGAATCAACAGTCTTCCTCCTTTCTGAATTCCATCCTCTACATATTTGGCTGGAACCAGACCAGTGTCTTCCTGAACATCAAGTACAAGAGGCTTATATCCCAGCCGCTCTACTGTCTGAATCTGCCATGCCGGGGCAAGAGCCGAAAGAAGAATGCCTGAGCCTTTTTCCAGGCCCAGTGCATTAACGGCATATTCCAGTGCAAGTGCCGGACTTCTTACTGCAACAGCACCGTCACATTTTGTATATTCCTTTACGGTCTGAAGAAGCTTTGCATTCATCTCTCCTGGACCGATTTTCTCATCCACCATGCATGTGAGGACTGCCTCCATTTCTTTTCTGCGGATGGTGGAACTGTAAGTCTGTATCATCTTTATGCGTCCGGTTCCAGAATTTTCTGCAGCTCACGTGCACTGAACATCTTGCGTGTATTAAGGATAATCAGATATGAGACTTCCTGCTGGATTACACCGTCAATGTATTCTGTACCGATACCGCTGAGCATCTGTGGCGGTGGCTTAATATCACCCTTTTCCACCGGCACAACACGGTTTATGCGGTCAATGATAATTCCGATTTTATTTCCCTCAATGTCAAGAATAATAAAACCGCCCTCATCGTCCTCGTAAATGTCGTCTGAATCCTCAACTACCAGTTTCTGCAGGTGGAAGCGCTTGTGCAGGTTGATGATGGGAATAATCTCACCACGGAGGTTGATGATTCCCTCAACATAGTACGGTGCATTAGGTATCGGACGGACGGACTGTACTTTTACAATCTCCTTGACGTCCATGATGTCAACACCATACAACTCGTCTCCCAGCTGAAACGTAACTAATTGAAATGAAGTATTTTCTTCGGCCATGCCTATCTCCTTACAGATATTATAACATATTTATTTTACACCATGAATCAAATCTAGTCCACTATAAAAATCGAAAGAACATGAACTTTTCTTATTCCCAGCTCCCTAAGGTGTCTTGAGCATTCCTCCACAGTAACACCTGTAGTTATCACGTCATCTATCAAAACTGCCTCCTTTTCCGAAAGCCCTTCTTTTTTAACCGTCTCCAGGGCATCTTTCTCTGGTCTGTAAGAAAAACCCTCGGACTTTATCCTTTCCTGCCTGTTTTTTTCCTTCTGCTGATTAACAGTGAGCCTCTTTAGAAGCGGGAAAACCCTGTATCCGTAATCAGAGCTCAAGAAAGAAGCAAGCTCCCTTATCTGATCCCAGCCTTCCCTGCGGATTTTACCGGGTCTGGGTGGAACAGGCACAATAAATGAATTCTCACGGCTAAGGTTCTTTTTTTCAAGCGCATCGTAAAAAAGACTTGCAAACAAGGAGGATAAAGCCCTGCGACCGTGGAGCTTCCATTCGGAAAGCAGTTTTTTATGCCATAGCCTGTATGAAAAAAGCGGAAACACAGAGTCAGGTGTTTTTATGATTTGCTTCGTCCTGCATACAGTACAAGTTCCCTTTTCTGACAAAAGGACTTTTCCACAAACAGTGCACCGCTCTTCTCCCGGTGGGATAAATGTCATCAAGTGCTTTTCGATGCAATTCCGGCAAACAGGCTTATCGAATGTCTCTTTTCCACAACATGTACATTTTTCCCTTCCAACTGCATAAGTAAAGGCTATTCTCAGACCTTTCCTGAGCATTCCCTTCCTAGAAATAAAACCCGGTCTACGTTTTTTTACGCTTTCAATCATACATGCTCCTGTCCTTTATTCAGGCTACATATATATATTAGTATCGGACAGGGCATTTTTAACGCAAAATTTGAAAAAAATTTAAATTATTTTCCGGAAAGCTGTTTTTTCCATCGGGTCAGGGCTTCAAGGGCACTTAGGGGAGTCATGTTGTCTGTATCTGTCGAAAGAATCTCATCAAGAATCATCTCTTCATCACTGAAAAGCGCTCCAGTCAATGAGGCCTGACTTTTTGTCTCTGTCTCTGGAATCACCGGATGATCATCTGCATCAGCCTGTATGTGCTCAAGGATTGATTTTGCACGCTCTATTACAGAACGGGGAACACCAGCCATCGATGCAACATGTATTCCGTAGCTGTTTTCTGCAGATCCAGGCACTACCTTCCTTAAAAAAACAACCGAGCTTCCGTTTTCCTGTATTGCCATGCACAGCTTAGTCAGAGAAGGATGCTCCATTCTGGTTAGTTCATGGTAATGCGTTGCAAAAAGGGTCTTGCATTTTATCTCGTTCAAAAGATGCTCGCTTACAGCCCATGCAATCGAAAGACCGTCCTCCGTGCTTGTACCGCGTCCCACCTCATCCATAATCACAAGTGAATCAGCACTGGCAGTCCTTAGTATCCGGGCAGTCTCTGTCATTTCCACAAGAAAAGTTGACTCACCGCGTGCAAGATTGTCAGAGGCACCCACACGGCAGAAAATCCTGTCTGTAACACCAAGCCTTGCACTCTCACATGGAACAAAGCTTCCTGTCTGGGCAAGAAGTGCGATAAGGGCATTCTGTCTTAGGAAAGTGCTTTTACCCGCCATGTTCGGGCCTGTTATCAATGCAAAAAATGCACTGTCCTCTTTGGCACAGAGATTAAGGTCGTTCGGAACAAATTCTCCCGATGGAAGATGTTTTTCCACAACAGGATGACGGCCGTTCTTTATCTCCATGACACTTTCATCACAGAATTCCGGTCTTGTCCACCTGTATAGAATCGCCGCCTGTGCAAAACTTGAACACACGTCTGCGTAGGCAATTTCCCTGGAAACCATCTGTAGATAGGGCACATAATGCTTAAGGGTATTCCTCAGGTCAACAAAAAGATCACGCTCAAGCTCAAGAATCTTCGTCTCTGACTCATTAAGACTCTCCTCAAGTTCCCTAAGGCGGGAGGTAGTATAGCGGTCTGCATTTACAAGTGCCTTCCGTAAAATGAAATGATCCGGCACCCTTTCTGTCTTACCGCGGGTCACCTCGATAAAATAGCCCATGTTGCCGCTGTTCTTAATCTTAAGGTTTGCAATTCCTGTCTTTTCCTTTTCTTCCTCAAGGTATGAATCAAGAATCTGGTTGAAATTAGACTGGACATTGCGCCACTTATCAAGCTCCTCCGACCATCCGTCACGGATAATACGTCCGTCGGTCAATGAGGTTGAAGGATCATCAAGAATTGCATTTTGAATCATCTCAATTATCTTGACGGCATCCTCTGTCTCTGTCGCGGAGAAATTGAACTGTCCCAGTATGTCCTGAGCCTTTAGCCACAGAATCAGGCTGTTTTTTAATGCAACCAGATCCTTTGCATGAGCCCTGTCCATTGCAATACGGCCTGCCAGTCTCTCTATGTCAAGAATGCCATTAAGGGTCTCACGCACACGATGGTGAAGATTCCTGTCGTCAACAAAAAGCTGTACATGGTCTTCCCTGGATCTAATTGCATCAGCATCTGTAAGCGGAAACATCAGCCATTCACGGATAAGCCTGCTTCCAATTGCTGTCCTGGTATGATCAACACATTCAATAAGCGAGTATTCCGTGCTTCCGTCCCTCAGGTTTGAGATGATCTCCAGATTCCGTCTTGAAGAATCATCCATCATCAGGTACTGGCTGTCATGGTAAACGGAAATGCCGTAGATATGAGGTGAGGCTGTGTTTGTCGTTTTTTCAAGATAATCAAGCAAAAATCCTGCAGGAGGCACTTCGGGAGAATCCTCTGTAAGTGAAAATGAACGAAGGTTTACGGTCTGGAACTGCTTTACAAGCCGCTCATAGCATGTACCTGAATTGAAATTCCAGTCAGGATACCATGAGACAGACATCTCTATATCCCGCTCCAGAATCATCCTCACATCCTGATTTGATTTAAGTGAGTCAGGTAAAAGAATTTCCCTTGGATTGCATCTTCCCAGTTCCTTGGCAAAATTCTCAGCAAGAGAGGAAGAAGAAAAACTTGTGGCTCGGAATTCACCTGTGGTAACATCAATATATGCAAAACCGCATTTTGTGCCGGAGATAAAAAAAGATGCCAGGAAATTATTCTTTCCACCATCAAGATACTCGCTTTCGGTTGCAGTTCCTGGGGTTATGATTTCGATTACCTTGCGCTCTGTAAGCCCCTTTCCAGGAGAAATCTCTCCAATCTGCTCTGCAACTGCAATCTTTTTTCCACAGCGTAAAAGGCGTGCGATATATACTTTTGAGGTATGATGAGGAATACCGCACATGTGATGGTCTGCACGGTGTGTAAGCGTAAGATTTAAAAGTCTTGAAACTTCATCAGCATCAGAGTCGAACATTTCATAAAAATCGCCCAGCCTGAAGAAAAGAACCTCGTTGGGATGCTGTTTCTTCAGGCTCTGATACTGTGTAAAAAGAGGTGTCTCTTCTGCCATAAAGCTTATCTAAGCCTTAAGCCAAGTGCCTTTATTACGTCGTCTGTGATGTCAACGGAAGAACTGTACCACAGGATGGAATTGTTGTTCTGGAGGCTTAAAACCATGCTGTATCCGTCATTCTCCGCTGTCTGCTGGATGATTGAGTAAAGCCTCTTGTAGAAAGCGTCATTGTTCTGCAATTCCTGCTTCATGGTCTGAAGCTCCTGGTTCTTTGTGCGTGTATACTCAGTGAGATATGAAGTCTTCTGGTCAATCTGAGTCTGAACCTTCTTTGCATTGGCTGTATCTCCGTTTGCAAGATACTCAAGCCTCTGATTGTTCAGTTCCTGAATCTCTTTTGTTGACTTGTCAATCTCGGCCTGAAATTCCTCACGCTTCTGCTCATAATTGCGTACCGGGGCAGAATTCCTAAAGAAAGCCTGGTAAACGCGGGCTGTATCAACAACTGCAAATTTCGTAATCTGCTGTGCAAAAACTGAACATGTTCCCAGTATTGCAAGAAGAGCCAAAATACCGAGTTTTTTTCCTGAAAATTTCATATTGTCACCTCATTCTAATGCCTTATAGATCAAGATTCCACAGGCAGTTTATTTCAATCGGAATCCCTAAAAATGATTTTTAGAAATATCCATAAATAAAAACTATATATCCTCTCAACGTTACAGACTAGTGATTTGCAACATTGAATGAGAGTACCCAGTGCCAGCTCTTGAGCCAGCTAGTCGGATTACCCCTTTCGTCCTCCCAGACAATACCCTGTCCGTCCTTGATCTGGAAATTGTTGACAAACAGAAGCCTGAGCGGGAACTGCTGTATACAGAAACGGATGCTTGGTCCATAACTGAAGTACCAGTCATCGCCGTTTGCAAAATCCGTAAACAGCTGCGATGGAGTAGACTTAATCATCGAGGCATCAAAGAACAGGTCAGCAGCGATAATACCTGGAACAATAGGCATTCTAAGCTCAACAGTATTGTTCCACATGGCACGTCCAAAACCATTTATCTCATTTGTGATATTCCATCCGCGTCCATTGAACATACCGTCAATATAAAGCTGATTGGACTGCTTGATTGTAGTACCAGGAACCGGGAACTGCATTGAGAGGCCGGAATATGCCATAAGCACAAGCTTAAGGCTCCATGTCTCAGAAAGCGGCTTATCCAGAAGCGTAAAGTATTTTTCTGCCTTGGTATCACTTCTCAGGTAGAATTCACTTTCACCCCACTCAGGAGAGAAAAGTCCTTTTGGAATAAGACCGTACCATGTAAACCTCTGGCTTGCAAACCAACCTGATGTTGCATCATAGCTTATGTTGCGGCCGTCAGCAGAGAAAGATGCATAGAAGGAATTCCTTGGTTCCCAGTTGTTGTTGAAGTTGCTTATATTTGAGTCATAGGGTATGTAGAGTGAGTTGTCGTATACATTGTTGATAAGAGAACCGGAAAGGCCTCCGGTTGCAGTAAGTATTGCAAAGTCCGGCGTCCATCTGCGTCCAAGAGATGCTGACAGGTTGAATTCATGCTGCTGATATTCCATGTAATAACCAGCAGGAGATACTGTTCCGTCAACACCTACATGGTTTCTCGGGGTGTTTTTCTTTGAGTGTGAGTAGCTCAATGAAAGACTGTTTGAAATAGGAAGTCCGAAAAGCCAGTTCTGTCCATAACCAAGAGACAAAGACTGCTCTGTAGTAGAAAGCTGAACTCCGGCAGAGATTGACTGTCCGGTTCCAAGGAAGTTTGAGTCCTGGAGCTTTGCATAAAGGGCAACCGGGAAATCACCTGTATTGGAAACACCGCTGAAAGTAAATCCAAAGTCAACTGAAGTCGTACTCTGTTCCTCAAGATTAAATACTATGTCAACAAGGTTTTCCTCAGATCCAGGTGTAATGTCTGGATAAATCTGTGTCGTAAAATACTGAAGGTTGTAAAGGTTCCTCATTCCGTTCATCAGCTTGGAGTAAGAGAAAATGTCTCCTGTCTCCATGGGGATCTCACGTCTGATTACCTCATCTTTAGTCTTGTTGTTTCCCTTGATAATTATGTTCTCGATGTGACTTCTTTCATTCTCCTGAATGTAAATAACATAGCCGATTGTCTTTTCATCAGTATTTTTCTGAACCTGTGACTGGAAGCCGTTTGAAGTATAACCGCTCTCGTAATAACGGCTCTGAATCGCCATAAGTGTTTCCTGGTAGCGTGTCTCATTGTATACGTCACCTGGTTTCTGACGCACAAGAAGCTGAAGCTCTTCATCAGAGAAAACATTGTTTCCGACAAAACTTATTCCAGAGAAATTATACCTGGAGCCTTCCTGAATGTTGAACTGAATCGTAAGCTCACGGCGGTTCTTTTCCTCGTTGAAATCTGCATCAACAGTGTAATTCAATACTTTTGCATCAACATAACCGCGATCCTTATAATATGCTGTAATCGCCTTTACATCCTGCTCCAGCATTGCCTCCTGGAAGGATCCCTTCTGAAAAAGACCGACTTCCTTTAATGAAATCTTACCGCGCAGTGTTCCTGAGCTGACAGTAGTGTTACCGTTAAAGAGAATTTTTGATACTACAGTCTTCTGGCCCTCATCAAGTATAAACGTAACGACATAGCCATCTTCTGTCTGCTCGGCTGTAGACGAAACCTTAATCTCAGTATATCCCTTTCCAATGTAGAGATCCCTAAGCGCCCTTTCGTCATTGAGACGGGTATTTTCATTGTATATTGATTTCTCTGCACAGGTAACTGTATCCTTCAATTCCGTAAGACGTACCTGATGATAACCGGTGAATCGGAGTTTTGTGATGACTGGGAATTCCTTTACAACAAGCACGACATTTATCGACGTACATGTCCTATAATCTCCACCAACCGGTGTAACCCTGATATCAAGCAAATCCTCAAACAAATCAAGGGCAAAAGTACGGTTCAAGAGATCCTCATAAACATCATCTGAAAACTTTTTTCCGATAAATGATGCCGTAACACCATCCAAGTCTGATTCCTTGGTACTCACAAGCCCGTCAAAATTTACTGACTGTATTGGTTTCCCATAATACCAGCCGTCAGGGGCCGAAGACTGGGAAAAAACCGAAGCCGCCATAGAAACAAGCAGCAAGATAGTGAATACCGATCGCTTTATACGCATAAAAATCCTCTGTTTTTAAAATTGCATTCTCCAGGACAGCGTGATAGAAGTAGCTGGAACCCAGGAACTGTCCAAAGCCCCAAGGTCTGGCGCAAACTGCCAGCGTATATTAGCAAACGGTGCGGCAAATTCCAATCCCACCTCAGGTTGGAAAATAAGCCCTCCATCTGAACCGAACACGCCCTCAGCCGATTTATCATAGGTCAACTGCATCAAAGCATCTGCATAGACTGTGCTGCCGAAGTACTTACCAATATAAACAGTTGTATTGTCAAAATAGTTACCGATTGAGTCCATATTTTCATTATTTCCGCTCAATCCTTGGGTAATCGCATTTTGCAAAACTGTTGCTCGTAGAGAGAATATATCAAAATTAAGCAAATCACGCAATGCATTCTCAATTTTTCTTACAAAAAGAGTTTGTGCCAGGAAGTCACTTGTAGTAGCAACAACACCCCCTACAGATGTAGAGTCTCCAGTTGCAATCTGTCCCAAAAGCGCAAGAATCTCATTTTCTGATTTTGCAGGACTTGCCGTAAGCACAGGGTTGAACTGTGAGATATTCTGCCGTACAGCCTCGAGGGATATCGTCACAGGGTCTCCCCTTTCATCCCTTTCACGTGTCTCAGCCCTTACAGTAAGATAGGGATCAAATGAATTCTGCGTTTCGTTCAGAATTATGCGTCCTTCCTTTAGATAGAAGTTACGGCTCAGATAGAATACTTCCCCGCCCCGCAATACTACGTCACCGGCTATGGACCAGAGGGCATTGGCAGTATCCATCGTCAGGTGAATGTTGGTGTCAGGAGCCACCAGACCGCGCAAAATCGGGTTTACTATAAAGTTTACCTTTTGACCTATGTTGAGTGAAAGATCAACGTTCATGTTTACTGGATTTGAATCATCCTCTTCTTCCTTTCCTGTCAGAGAAGAAAAATCAAGGTCGGCAAGATTGTCAATTACAGAAATCTCAGAATTCCTGAGCGACATGTCTCCGGTTATATTTACCTCATCAACTGTATAGGCAACACGCAGATCAAATCCAACCATTCCCTTAAGCCTTACAAGAGGAACATTTATATCAATTGGAATATCCCCGTTCCTTCCTGTAGAGACAAAGAAAGAAATATCATCCAGAGCCCATCTGTCCATCTGAACATGTGCGCTTACGTCTATGGTACTGTCCAGAATATGGAAAATTGTGGGAGGAACCTCCATCTCATCCTGACTCAGCGTAATTTCCATGCGCGATGCAGTAAGGTGCTCAGGAATAAAGTTTGGTGAATTTATGTCTATGTTGTCCAGCACCAGCGAGCCTTCAAGAATCGGGTCGGAAACAAGACCTGAGATATTTACGTTTCCAGAGAAAACACCGTTATATACAGTCAGAAGTCCAGAGTTGAATAGATAGCTGAATGCAGAAAGGTCCAGATAAAGATCCTTTATGTCAAGATTGATTACGGAATTATTTATGCTGCCGTTCAGGTTAAAATTGAACGGTTTGCTCTTATCCACCATAAAGCTTAAAGCTCCGTCATCCTGAATAAAACCGCTTACACCAAGAGACTCATCAGAGGTTATGATCATTATGCCCGGCATTTTCTGCATCTCGACATGAATAGGGATCTTCTTTGTAAAGAAAGTTGATGCAAGACCCTCACTGTCAACATAAATGCTTACATTCTCCGGCAAGGACAAAAGTTCTATGGCAGACATAGTTTCTCTTTCTGGAGGTATGTCAGGACATTCAACGGAAACAGTCAGAGGAGCCGCAAATTTATTTTTATCGTCATACAGGAATTCAAGGTTTGTCTTTATCTGGCCGTTAAACTGCCTCAGGTCAAGGATACCGTAAATCTTTTTCGCATACAGTTTCTGCCAGCTTAAATCAAAATCAGAGACATTCACAATTCCAGATGAATAGTCAGCAACACCCTTTGCCTTGAGGTTTTCACCAGCCAGCTGAAGGGAAAGGGAATCAACAGTAAGCTCTATATGAGGATCTGCAAGAGTTCCTGTGGCCTTTAATGTACCGTTAAGGGTATCATCGACTTGCTGCGAGGAAAGAAATCGTGACATTGCAAATGATTGGATTTTTGCATTTGCCTCAAAATCATAGAATTCAAGAACTGTGTCGCCGTTGAACGGAATCTGCTCCGGATCTGGATTTTTCAGGCTTCCATCAAGATCTATGCGCTCACCGCTTAATTCATTCAGGAAAGTAAATGCAAAACGAAGATCTTCAATTCCATTTTCACCCATATTCCACAATGCATAACCGTCACCGCCAAGCTCTGACATTGAGTCTACATAGGCAATATCACTTATGATTACACCCTTGTCGTCTATGTTTCCTGTAAGCGTTACTTTGGGCTGAAGCGCATTGTTTCCGTCAATCTCTGCAATCTCAAAGTTCTCAATCTCAACAAATATTCCGTCATCTGATGAATAAGAGAAGAAAGTCTGTGTAGAAATGGAAAAGAGCATTGTATTCAATGAAAGCGGGAATCCTGCAAGCTGCGCATTTCCTGTTATAGGATCATCAAAGTTTACAGTCAGTTCAAAACCATAATCACCTGAGATGCTGAGCCATTCACCGATGGAGTATATTCCGCTGAATTCGTATGGAATTGAATTTAGGTTACAGTTGGTCATAAAAATAATCTGACCGTTCTCCAGATCCATATCCGCATCAACCGTGGCCTGAACCGCCTGATTTCCATAGACAAGATCCAGCTGTGACACAGAGACATTCCTGTCCGTTCCGTCAAATGAAAGAAGAAGGACTTGACGGTCTTCCTGTGTGTTGGCAAGAACCAAGTACGGGACATTGTAAGTGACGGTCTCGGTGTCTGTTGAAATATACATCTC
>JAGADS010000080.1 GCA_017613485.1 Treponema sp. | reverse complement strand
AGAAGGAGAAGAGGCACCGTAATGGAAACAATGTATGACCGGCTTGGAGACCTTTTAAATGAGACTCTTGAGGCAGGAGAAATAAAATTTGTAAAAGTTGAGGTTGAGCAGAAACCCGAGAATCCGCAGAATGAATCTGTTACCGCGGAAAACAAAGAGAACACTGGAAATACAGAAAACCAAGAAGAAAAGACAAAAGAAAACAATTTCCAGTCTGAGACAAAAGAGAATCCAAAGGGAAAAAGGAAGGATCGTCCTGAATATCACAGGCCCGAGAACACAGGCACAATCTATCATGCCGATGACCTTGGAGAGAACAGTCATGCCCAGGCCTATAAACCACGCTCATTCATCTACAAGAAAATCACTCCAGAGCTGGAAAAAGCATACAAGATTCTGGACGTACCGTTCAACTCCACCATGGAAGACTTAAAGAAGGCATACAAGGACAAGCTTAAATACTATCATCCCGACCGCCACGCAGACAACGAGACGCTGCAGAAAATCGCAACAGACAAGACACGCCAGGTAGTTGAGGCATACAACCTAATCGTGAAATTCCTTGAGGAATAAAAAAACCGGCCAACTGAATAAATCAGTCAACCGGCTTTGTGGTTATGTCATTGCCAGACTCGAATATTTTAAATTACTGTTCCTGCTGGAATAACCGCGAATTTCTTTATCACGATGATTCCGTCTGAGCTGAAGAACAGGCCGTGATCTCCGTCCTCGTAAGTGCGTCCGTTTACGTTGATGCAGCAGTTGTCACCGATGTGGGCGTTCTTATCGATAATGGCCTTGTTGATCTTGCAGCCCTTTCCAATACCGATATTCGGGGTTCCCTTCTTCTCGTTCTCTTTTTTCTGCTCGGCATTCTCGTAGAAGTCGGCACCCATCATGATTACGCCGTTAAGATCACAGTTCTCGTTTATGATTGAGCGTACACCGATTACGGAATGTTCAATCCTTGAGTTGGAGATTACGCATCCTTCGCTTGCAAGTGACTGCTGAAGAGTCGCATTGTTGATTTTGCTTGGAGGAAGATTGCGCATGTGTGTGTAAATTGGCTTGTCCTCATCATAGAAATTGAACTGAGGTATAGGATTAGTAAGATCGAGGGTTGCCTTGTAGAATGAGCTTATGGTACCGATGTCTTCCCAATAGCCGTTGAAGATAAAGCTGTTGACTTTCTTTGTCTTGATGGCATCCGGAATGATCTCTTTTCCGAAGTCATTTTTGTCATTGTTGAGCATCTCCTCCATTGTCTCTGCATTGAAGATATAGATACCCATAGAGGCAAGATACTCTAGGTTTGGAGGAAGCTCCTTGTTTCTTGATTTCTCAGGAATCTTCCAGTCATCGATGTTAAGCTCTTTGGCTGGTTTCTCCATAAAGGCAGTGATCTTGTTTGAGTCATCAACCTTCATGATTCCAAATCCAGATGCATCCTTTCTGTCTACTGCCTTTGCGGCGATAGTGATGTCTGCACCGGATGCAATATGCTCATCCATGAATTTCTTAAGATCCATGCGGTAAAGCTGGTCACCCGACAGAATGATGTAATGTGTTGGATTCTGTACCCTGAAGTGTGATATGTTCTTGCGGACGGCATCTGCCGTTCCCTCATACCAGCCGGAATGTTCAAGAGTCTGTTCCGCAGCCAGAATCTCTACGAAACCACGGCTGAACCGGTCAAAGTTGTATGAATTGATGATGTGCAGGTGAAGTGACGCAGAGTTGAACTGTGTCAAAAGATAGATTTTCCTGTATCCGCTGTTTATACAGTTTGAGATAGGTATGTCTACAATGCGGTATTTTCCACCGAATGGAACTGCCGGTTTAGAGCGCTCCTTTGTAAGCGGATAAAGCCTTGTACCCTTACCTCCTCCAAGAATTATAGCAAGTACTCTAGGTTCTTCTGTATTTTGTTTTGACATGTATTGAAAACCTCCAATTATTCTATCATTATAAAACCCTTTTGGAGATTTTGCAAGGGAAAAATTCAACGCCGTTTGCATTTCCGCACTTGAATACCGCTTAGGATTGTACTATAATGGCATTATCAAGGAGCATAATCACAATGAGTAAATATTCAGGTACACAGACAGAGAAAAACCTTCTGGCAGCTTTTGCAGGTGAATCACAGGCAAGAAACAAATACACCTATTTTTCAGAAGTTGCAAAAAGAGAAGGAAACGATACAATCGCAAAAATATTTGAAAAAACCGCTGGCAACGAGGAGCAGCATGCAAAGATGTGGCTCAAGGAGCTTGAAGGCATAGGAGACTCTACCACAAACCTCAAGAATGCTGCAGATGGTGAGAACTACGAATGGACAGACATGTACGTCGGTTTTGCTGAGACAGCCGAAAAAGAAGGATTTGCGGAGCTTGCAAGGAAATTCCGTGCCATTGCTGACATTGAAAAACGCCATGAGGAACGCTACCGTGCCCTTCTAAAAGACGAGGACACAGCATCCAAGCTCAAGGAGAGCACTGTAAAAGTCTGGGAATGCCTTAAATGCGGTCATATCGTAACCGGTACATCAGCACCAGAATATTGCCCTACCTGCGGTGAATACAACCAGTATTTTGAAGTCCGTGAAGACAACTATGACATGATTATGACATGGGGTCGCTGAAATATTCAGTTATAAACAGTAAAATAATTCGCGGGCATTACCGATATTAAAAATATGGGTGGGATGGAACCCGTACAAAAATACCTTTAAAAGGTAATTTAAGGCGGAAAAATTATAATGAAAAAAATTATTGCATTAATCGTTACTTCTTTGTTTTTTGCTATTCCTTCATTTTGTCAGGATGAAGACTATTATCTTGAAGTAGATGAATATCTGGGACAGGCAGTTGAAACTGTTGAGGCTGTTCTAGGAGAACCTTCTGAGGATGACGTGAGCACTATTTACGAGAACTTTACGAACGACTCTGTGATTGATCCTGATTACAGCATGTATTTCCCAAAGGATGAGCTTGAGGCTGGTGTAAAGGTACGTGTCCTTGTCTGGGATGATACGAACATCTGTTCTATCGTATGGGCAAAACAGGACAAAGAGCAGTACGGCGACTGGATTGTATTCACATCGCTTGCTCACGATGACAAAGTTCATTTCTAATGCTTTCATATCAACACGAATATCATGCCGGAAATTTTGCTGACGTTCTAAAGCACTGCTGTCTGCTGGAGATTCTATCCTCATTAATTCAAAAAGATAAACCTTTTACTATAATTGACACTCATGCAGGTTCATGTCTTTATTCTCTTTCTGATGAACGCATATTAAAAACCAGGGAAGCAGAGAACGGCATAAAAAAGCTCCTTCAATTTCTGGATAACAAAAAAGAAAATCTTCCGCAGGCAATTTCCCTATATCTTGAAAAGGAAAAGCCTTTCATTCTGAATGAACAGTATGCTGGAAGTCCTGCACTTGAATGCGGATTTTTGAGGGAAAACGACCAGCTTCACTTAATTGAGCTACACCCCGAGGCATATAAAAATCTTTTTCATAATATCGAATCATTAAATAATCAAAAAAGATCAATACACCTGCACAATTCAGACAGTTTTACCACATTGAATGCACTTACACCTCCCCTGATAAAGCGAGGACTGATTCTCTGTGATCCCAGCTACGAGGATAAGGATGACTTTAAGAAAACAGCGCAGGCACTCATAAACGCACACAAAAAATGGAACACAGCAATAATCGCTCTCTGGTATCCGCTTTTGACACGCAGGCAGAATGAGATAAACCAGATGACCTATGCACTGGAAAACGCAGCAAAAACAGGGAATCATCCAAGCCCCTTTTACAAATGCGAGCTGAAACTTTTTGAAGATGATAAGATTCCAGAGGCAATGACAGAGCAAAATGCATCCCACATGTATGGAAGCGGCATGCTTATAATCAATTCTCCGTGGCAGCTTGATGTAAAAATGAATGATACTGTTGCTTTTCTTGAAAAGGTTTTACGGGAAGTGTCTTTATAGACTTAAAACAGATTCTATGGTATTATCTTTTTCAAGGGGTAACATGATGAATAAAAAACTTTTTGGGATAATCTTTGCAATATTCTTATCCAGTTCTGCTTCTATATTTTCAAACACAGCAATAGGTGCCCAGGTTGGTTATTCAATATCAGATAAAATTGGTGGAGGCAATGCCGCAGTTACTTTTAAAGTAGCAGGTGTTCCGATGGTTTTTGCCGCAGACCTTGCTATTCATCCTCATTTTTTATCGACAGGTATAACGGCAGACTACTGGATTACAAACCCTTCTTTGGCAGGTCTACTCCATTGGTTCACAGGACCAGGTCTTGCAGCCAGCGTAATAATTCATGAGAACTCTTTCAGTGGAGTATATCTTGCAGGACGCTGGGTAATAGGCCTCAACATGTTTGTAAGTGATCCTTGGGAAATATATATTCAGACTGCAGCTGAATTAGGTATTACGGTCGGAAATGAAGTGAACTTTCCAAAATGGCGTGTACCATTAAATCTTGGTTTCAGATACTGGTTCTAACATGAAAGAAATCATTTACCGTTATTTCAGAAAATTCATTCTACTCACTGTTTTATGCCTATGCCCTACTTTTTTATTTGCGACTATCGGAATAGGCGTACAGGGCGGCTGGAATTTTACAAATGCAGAACCATGTTCTGACGCTTCTCTTACCCTTAAATTTTCAAAAACACCTTTTACTTTTACCTTTGATACCGGACTAAAAGAAGATTATCTTTCCCTCGGACTTACTGTTGACTACTGGTCACTAAATCCAAAATTAAACGGTATGTTTCGTCTATATTTCGGGCCAGGCTCCACTATTTATTTTGCAAACATTCTTGGCGACACATTTGATTTTTACATAGGCCTTCGTTTTGTAACAGGAATCAACGTCTTTGTCTGGACTCCCATAGAAGTCTATGTACAGACAGCGGCGGAAATGGGATACAGCACCCTGCATAAATTTACATGGCGTATACCTGTATCCCTAGGAACCCGAGTCTGGTTTTAACATTTCGATTATTTAACAGTAAAGCTCAGTTTTCCATCCTTACCGCCCTTTACAGCTATAGTTGAATTATCCGGTATTTTCCCCGAAAGCAATTCCATGGAAAGCGGATTCTCCAAAAGTGTCTGTATTGCCCTTTTTACAGGCCTTGCTCCAAACGAAGGATCATAACCTGCATCCGCGATAAGATCCATCGCTGAATCCTCAAACACAAGCTTTATCCTCCTGTCATCAAGGCGGCTTCCCAGTTTCTCAATCTGAATGGAAACTATGCTCTTGATGTTCTCCTTGTCAAGCCTATTGAACATCACTATCTCATCGATCCTGTTAAGGAATTCAGGACGGAAAGTCTTTTTAAGAAGCATGTCTATCTGAGCTTTTATCGCATCAGACTGACTGTTTGACTCTGCCTCAAGAATCAAATCTGAGCCAAGGTTGCTTGTCATGATTATTATTGTATTCTTAAAGTCAACTACCCTTCCCTGTCCGTCCGTCAATCTTCCGTCATCAAGAACCTGAAGAAGAATGTTAAATACATCAGGATGCGCTTTCTCCACCTCATCAAAGAGAACCACTGAATACGGTCTTCTCCTTACAGCCTCTGTAAGCTGACCTCCCTCATCATATCCTACATATCCCGGCGGAGCTCCAATCAGCCTGGTAACCGCAAACTTCTCCATGTACTCGCTCATGTCTATGCGGACCATTGCCTTCTCGTCATTGAAAAGAAAATCTGCAAGTGTCTTTGCAAGCTCTGTTTTTCCAACACCAGTAGGACCTATGAACATAAAAGAACCCAACGGTCGGTTTGGATCACTTAATCCAGCCCTGTTGCGCCTTATTGCATCTGACACAGTCTTTACGGCTACATCCTGACCTACAACACGTTTATGAAGCACATCCTCAAGCTGAACATATTTCTGCTTTTCACTAGTCATCATCTTGGAGACAGGGATTCCGGTCCATGTGCTTACAACGCGTGCAATGTCTTCCTCGGTAACTTCCTCACGCAGAAGAGACTGCCTTTCCTCCGGTATGTCCTGGGGCTTATCCTTTAGCTTCTTTGCCTCCTCAAGTTTTTTCTCAAGCTCTGGTATGACAGAATACTTAAGCTCTGCCGCTTTTGTAAGGTCTCCCTCGCGTGTATATTTCTCCTGATCAAACCTTGCCTTCTCAAGCTCCTCTTTTACCTTGCGGTCTCCCTCAATCGCTGATTTTTCATTCTGCCACTGAAGTTTCATTGCATCACGCTGAGATGTTACCTCTGCTATTTCTTTCTCTAGCTTTGCAAGACGCTCCATGCTGGGGACATCGTCTTCCTTGGAAAGAGACTGTTTTTCAATTGCAAGCTGAACGATTTTCCTCTCCAGCTGATCAAGCTCCACCGGCTGGCTTTCTATTTCCATTTTAATACGGCTGGCTGCCTCATCAACCAGGTCTATCGCCTTGTCAGGAAGAAATCTTGATGTGATATATCTTGAACTGAGGGTAACGGCAGCAACCAATGCCTCATCATTAATCTTTACACCATGATGAATCTCATATTTATCCCTTAGCCCGCGTAAGATTGCAATAGTATCCTCCACAGACGGTTCTGCGCAATAGACCTGCTGGAAACGGCGTTCAAGAGCTGCATCTTTTTCGATATACTTCCTGTATTCGTTTAATGTTGTAGCACCTATTACACGCAGATCTCCACGGGCAAGAGCAGGCTTCAGAAGATTTGATGCATCCATTCCACCCTCAGCTGCACCTGCTCCAACTATTGTATGAAGCTCATCAATAAAAAGAATGATCCTGCCGTCAGATTTAGTGACTTCCTGTATCACTCCCTTTAACCGCTCCTCAAACTCACCGCGGAATTTTGCACCTGCAACAAGCTGTCCTAAATCAAGAGAAAGAAGCCTTTTGTCTTTTAAGCTCTCTGGAACATCACCTGAGGCAATCCTTCTTGCAAGCCCCTCAACTATTGCAGTTTTACCGACCCCCGGTTCACCGATCAAAACCGGATTGTTTTTTGTACGGCGGCTTATGACCTGCATTACACGGCGGATTTCCTCATCACGTCCAATAACCGGATCAATCTTATCCTGTCTTACCCTTGCCGTTAAGTCAATGCAGTATTTTTCAAGCGAGCGGATTTTGCTCTCCGGGTCATTTGAATCTACGGTCTGGTTTCCGCGGACTGCTTTAAGTGCCTCAAGTATTGCATTTCTTGTACATCCATGCTTCCGTAAAAGATTTCCTGCCGCACCGTTTGACTGGCTTATAGCGATAAATACATGCTCGGTTGAGATATAAAGGTCTTTTAGGGATGCCATCTCGGTCTCTGCTTTTGCAAGTACTGTCTGTGCCTCCGAAGAAAGCACCATCTGGGCATTACCGCTTACACGAGGATATGAGTCAAGCAAAGGACCAAGCTCATTCAACAGAACTTCATCCTGAACTCCAATACGCTCAACGAGGGGTGGAACAGTTCCATCTTTCTGCCTTAAAAGAGCATAAAGAAGATGCTCACAGCCAATCTCACTGTGGTCTTTTTGCCTTGCAAGTGAAGAAGCGTCCTGTAAAGCTTCCTGAGTCTTTAATGTCATCTGATCGAAATTCATTTTTACCTCCCTAAGGGATGGGCATATCGAAAAACTGAAATTTTTCGAGGTTCCCGAATATCACATTCCTTTAGTTTAAAAATAGTAATAAAAGAGGTAAATCGTCAAGAAAATTATTGTTGAGGTAGTTCTATATTTCCGTATTCACAGATTATATTGGCCGCACGGGCATGTTCAATAAGCTCCAGGTTTTTCTTTACTTTTTTGTAAAGCCTTAGTTCTCCCGTACCTGTTCCGCCACCTGCAAGCCTAAGGACTTTTCTGTTTCCCTCAGGACATTCGTAGTCACGGAGGAACATAGCCTTCATGTCACAGTATACATCTATGTCAATTACATAACTTCGATTGGACACACTCACTGACCAGTGATATTTTACACCATCTTCCTCATCAGGCATCTGAGAAAAATTGTAGTTAATCTCATATCCATTTGCCTTGGCCGCATTAAATACAATATCCTTGCCATTGAGTCCAAGCATTACGCTGAGGCTTGAATTGTATTCTCCCTGAACCACAAAACATGATTTTTCAAGCTGACGGCCGTTTATGATGCTTGTCATGTTCGATGAATGT
>JAGADS010000079.1 GCA_017613485.1 Treponema sp. | reverse complement strand
GATCCTGTTCCGACAAAACTCCAGAACAACAAACTGGTGAGCATAATTTATCCGCTTACCGACTTTCTGGATGTTACGCCCGGATATCACGAGTTTGATATCTCAGGCTGGTTCCTGCTGTTCTTTACGATTTTCTTCGCAATGATTTTTGCAGATGCCGGTTACGGTGGCCTCATAACTCTTGCAGGACTTCTCATTCTGCTAAAGTCAAAGAAAGGATCTCGTTCTCTTGGAGTGCTGATTACATTACTTGGTGCCTGTACCATGGTCTATGGAGTCATTACATGCTCTTGGTTCGGTATTGATTACAATGCCCTGCCGTCATGGATGGTCTCACTTTCATTCAAGCCTTTCTCCAAGGCAAAGATGGACCTTATAGGCGGAATGGGGGCTGTTGCCGCGGAGGATGCAGCCAACACTAACCAGAAGGTATTCTGTTTTGCCCTTGCATTGATTCAGCTGAGCATAGCACATATCAAATGCTTTATCGCAGACAGAAAATCCCTGAAAGGACTTGGTGACCTGGGATCACTTCTTCAGCTCTGGGGCATGTTCTATGTCGTAATGAGCTTGGTTGTTGATGCTACACGTTTCCCGCTTTCTGATACAGGAAATCCGATTGCGATTTTCGGTGGGGCTGTTATGCTTCCGTCAATTACTCCGCTGATTGCAATTGGGGTGCTGCTTTTTGGATTCTTACTTAGCTTTATCTTCTCAAACTATGAGGGAAGCGTAGGTAAATCAATTCTGGAAAGCTGCAAGAACATAATCAGCGTGCTTTTGGGTGTCGTAAACGTATTCAGCGACATTGTTTCCTATATCCGTCTGTGGGCTGTTGCTCTGGCAGGTGCGGCTATTGCGGGAACAGTAAACTCAATGGCAGGTCCTATGCTGGGAAAGGCAATCCTCATTGCCTGTGGAGTAGTCCTGCTTGTGTTCGGTCATGGATTGAACATGATTTTGAATGTTCTTTCCGTTGTCGTACATGGCGTGCGTCTGAATACATTGGAGTTCTCTCAGCATTTAGGCATGGCATGGAGCGGCACGAAATACAGACCGTTCAGTGACAAGCCTGTAAAGGAAGGCCTGAGGGTTGAAGGTCTTGGAAAGGCAATCAATGCCATGGGAAGCATTGGTAAATTGCCCGTAGAATAATGGATCTGGCTTATTTAAGTCAGTCATGAAGGTTTTAACAGGCAGGACTAAAATCCTGCTTGATAATAAGTATAATATTAAGCGAAATGCGTAAGGAGTAAAGATTATGAACTGGGGTATGATTGGTGCCGGTTTGGTTATGGGTATTGCCGCTATGGGCAGTGCAATTGGTATTGGTATTGCAGGACAGGGAGCAATCGGGGCATGGAAACGCTGCTATCTTAACAACAAGCAGGCTCCATTCCTTCTTGTGGTTTTTGCAGGTGCGCCACTGACACAGACCATCTATGGTTTCCTTCTGATGAACTCAATGAGGGGAAAGGTTGCTGATGGTCTTCTGGATCCTCTGTTCGCTCTGGGTCTTGGACTTGCCTGTGGTCTTGCAATGTGTATGTCTGCAATTGCTCAGGGAAAAGCCGGTGCAGCAGGTAGTGATGCTCTTGGTGAGACTGGAAAGGGCTTTACCAACTACATCATGGTAGTCGGTCTTTGCGAAACCGTAGCTTTGTTTGCCATGGTATTCGGAATGATTGCCTAAGTAATTTCAAGATAAACTAAATGCCGTGGTAAAACAGTGTAAAAGCTGAATGCCACGGCTTTTTTTTCGAGGTGCAATGTGGAGTACAAATCAAGGGTAGTCTCTGTCGGTGGTTTTGACGGAGTAAGGCATATTCTGATGGGCGGTGACAATCCCGTAACATTACAGACAATGTGGAAAGATTCAATCGTTGATGTAAGGGAAAACACGGAGAAGCTTCAGGATATCCTAAGGCAGATTAACACCCTTAAATCTTTGGGCTGTGATATAATCCGTTTTGCTGTTCCCGATATGGAGAGCGCCGAATCCCTGTGTCTTATTGCATCTCATACTGATGTACCCCTTGTGGCAGACATTCATTTTGATTACAGACTTGCACTGAAATGCCTTGAGGGACCTGTTGCCGCCATAAGGATAAATCCTGGAAACATAGGAAGCAGGGAGCGTGTGGAAGCTGTTGTCCGCGGCTGTAAGGAAAAAAATGTTGCTGTCAGAATCGGAGTGAACACAGGAAGTCTTCCAAAAGATCTGGAGGTTCAGGTAGAAAAAGGGGAAATCTCAAGGTCAAAGGCACTCAGTGAGGCTGCTCTCAGGGAAGTGGCGGTTTTTGAAGAGCTTGACTTTAAAAACGTCGTTGTAAGCATGAAAGCCTCTTCCGTTCAGGAGACAATCGAAGCCAATACTCTTTTTGCCTCTGTCTCAGATATTCCGCTTCATATAGGAGTAACGGAGGCAGGTCCACTTATAACCGGCATCGTAAAGTCAACATTAGCATTTTCAAATCTGCTGGATAAGGGGATAGGGGCTACAATAAGGGTAAGCCTTTCTTCAAGTCCTGAGAATGAAGTTATTGCAGGCCGGGAAATTCTTCATGAATGCGGTAAAAGAGAGGGAGGTGTTACTATAATCAGCTGTCCAAGATGCGGCCGGCTTGGTTTTGACGTTCATTCTTTTGTTGAGCGGTGGCAGAACAGGCTTCTTTCCATGAAAAAAGATGTAACTATTGCCGTGATGGGTTGTGTTGTTAATGGACCCGGAGAAGGAAAACATGCGGATCTGGGGATTGCAGGTGGCGGAGATAAGGTTATTATCTTTAAAAAAGGCAAAATAGTGCAAACAATTCAGGCAAAAGATGCCGATACTGTATTTGGAAATTTATTGCAGGAGCTTTAATCATAGATGAAACGTTTTTCAAAATCTTTAGTGCTTTTGGCTTTTATTTTGGCGGGTGGAATGCTGCCGGTTTTTTCACAGAGTTCTCTTGTCGTCAGGAAACCGACTGGTGATGATTACTGGTATATCCTTAAGGAAGCCCAGGATGCCTATGATTTTGGTGATTACGGTAATTGTGTCGCCTTGGCTGAAAAGGCAAAATCAAAAAGAAAAGACCAGATAAAATGGGAGCAGTATACATTGGATCAGTCTCAGCGCCTTGCCGTCATAAGAAATGCTGGAGATGAGCTTAAGAATGTTACCAAAGCCATGGAAGATGCCAGGCAGAAAAATGCTCTTTCTATCGTGAATTATTATCTTGAGACTTATGGAAGCGGAAAATTCAAGGGATCTTTTTCAGCTCTTCTTAAATTCATAAATCAGAACAATTCATATCCTGAAGCTGACTACCTTATTGGCCGTGTGTATAAGCTGGAGGGAGAGCCGACTCTTGCCGCCGTTTACATGAAAAGAGCTTATGAGGCATCAGACATGCTTTCTGTGCCTGCTGTAAGATATGACATTCTTTACGATCTTGCAGATATGTCCGCTCACAATGATGATTATGAGAAATACCTGATGGATGTTCTTGCGGATGACACAATGTTTACCAGAACGACATTTATGAATTCAATGGAAAAAGTAATTGCCGGAAAGGACAAAGCCTCCGTGGAGCGTTTTTTCATGCTGTATCGAAACGAAAACAATCACAGTCTTGAGGCTCTAAGAAGACTTGCTGTTTATTATCAGGAGCTTGCTGATAAAGCCCAGGACGACAATACTGCCCGTTCATACATGTCTAAATCACTTAGATGCTGTGCTTTGGGAACAATTGTGGCTGTAACCCGCATTCAGGAAACCCTTGAGGACCGTGAGACTGAATATAAATATACCACACTCTCAGATCTCTTTAAAACATCATCAATTTATGCGGATATTGTAAACTGGGGAAATGATAAGAGTGTATGGGAAATGTTCTATACTCTTGCTGATACTGCTCAGAAAATGGGATACACAGCTTTTTCAAATGAATTGTTTACTGTTTTAAGCAAATCAACTCCGGAACCTTACTGGCAGGATAAAGCCGCATTAAGGGTAAAATGATTTTTTAGGGTACAGTCATCTAGAAAAACTGATTTTAAATGACTGTATCTAATGCCGCCTAGAAATGAAGTCCAAGACCAAATGAAATCTCATAAGCTTTGACATTCATGTCACGCCAGTCTGTGTTCAGGAATCTTGAGAGCATTTTTCGGCCTACATCCACTCCTATACTTCCTCTTACAACATAGCTTTTAAAACGACTGGGATAAACAAGTACTTCCAATCCAGAGGCAATAAAAGCGTCCTTTGGATTAAATGATCTTTCAGATGCAATGTTTTTAGTAAGGCCTATATCCACAAAAGGAGAAATCTGAAGCTCAAAATCCAGATATGGGAAAACTTTATGTGGCAGCCAGCATATTTTCTGCATGACCGGAGAAAGATCGTCGTATGAACCGAAAAGTGATTTTCCCCAGCCCATCCAGTCTGTAGTGATAATATGAATCGGTATGTCAAGGTTGAATGAGACAGCAAGTTCTGCATCAAGTGCTTTCCCGAGAGATGCATCCTCAAAGTACTGATTGTCTGCTATACCGCGAAGTTTGCCGCCTATATTATTCTGAGTGTCATTTAAAACTCCGTAACCATAAGCACGGAAATTGATACCGGCATATTTAAATGCCTTGAATGCAGAGAAAGTCATGGAGAGGAATGGACTGAAATTCCTTGAGTTAAAGTTGTAGGAAAAATAATGGTAAAGCTCAAACTGGTATCCATCTCGGAAATTATTTTTCCAGTTTACATTTGAGACACTGAGGGTTTGCTTTATTGCCATGGAAGGTCCGAGCAGGCTGGTGTTTTGTGAGTCAATACCGTCTGCGTCCCAGTTGAATGTAACGTCAAAAGAAGGTGTGTAAGAGACAGGAATTATGTCATTGATTCGACCGATGGTAAGGGGAAGAGAAAGAGAAAAGTATTCTGTAAAAAACAATGAATCGCCGTAATTCTTGTAATCCTCTTTTCTTTTGAAAGACTGCTTGAAACTTGCCCTAAGAAAATTTCTTCCGAACGGTATGGCGGTTTCTATGCCTGTTGTAAAGTCAAAATCCGGTGCAGAATTCCCAACAGTCCAGTCGATAGAGAAATCATTTGTCCAT
>JAGADS010000078.1 GCA_017613485.1 Treponema sp. | reverse complement strand
TGTTGCATTCATTCTTCTCGTCATGTGCCATAAACCGGTTCGTTTTCTTGATAAAGATAATATGTCTCTTGATGTCCTTATTTACCTCAAGGAGGATATGATCGGTACATACAGAATCCATAACATAGCCCTAAAAGGAGAGCTTTAATGCTGGGCGGTTTGGAAAAGGAAAATGTGCTTAAGGCTCTTTCATCTGAAAATCTTGATTTGATAATACAAGACATAATATCTGGACAGACAGTTCAAGTTGATTCAAAATTTATATCACATAATCCGCACGGAATAATACTTGTATCAAAGGCTTATGGAGAACTTGACCAGTCTGTCGGAAATAAAGTCTGCATTCAGTTTTACGTAAATCAGGTGGGCTACTGTTTTGATTCAGTTCTGCAAGACAGTTCAATGGGGCTTGCGATTGTCATTCCAGAAAAAATAGAGAGGGTTAAATCAAATACTTTTTCAAAACCTCAGTCGGTAAGTGCAAGGATTCTTTATCATGATTGTGCAGATAAGGAGGTAACAATTCCATGTTATGTGGAGGAATCAAATAATCTTCTTTCAAAACCAGCTTGGAATAATGTGCCCCAATCTATTCAGGATGAATGCAGAAAACTTATGGCTCAATTTATAAATGAAAGGAAACAAGAGTCTTCTGCAATGGTAGGAAACGGAATCTATTTAATACCTGTTTCGGTTTTTCTTTGTAATCCTGAAATCAGGAAAAATTTAAATGATGTTCATGGCACGCAGCTTCCGCTTGATTTGATTTATGTTGACAGCACTAAAATAGTTTTTGGTAAAAGGGAATATGCACCGGAGCTGGAACTGGAAGCTGATTATACTCTTATGCTTGAAATTAAGCTTTCTGCATTTCTGACTCGTTCAATTATCGTAGAATGCACTGTGAGCGACATATACAGTACTTCTTATCAGGAAACAGCATGTTATCTGTGTAAGGTAACAAAAATAAAGACAGAAGATGAGCGTTTTATATCTGAGAGGATGACGTAGGAATATCCTGGTCATCTTTTACTTTAGAATTCTTTTTTCCTGAGTTTCCCAAAAGTATGGCAATCGGTTTCAGTACGGTGGTGTTCTCAAAAATAATCTTAAGTATAACAGTCAATGGAACGGCCAGAATCATTCCAATAAAGCCCCACATCCAGCCCCAGAATGAAAGACTTGCAAGAATGACAAAAGGAGAAAGACCTAGGTCAGAACCTTCCCAGCGTGGCTCTATGATGTTTCCCAAAACAAAGTTAATTGCAAAAACTGAAACTGCAATAAAAACGACTGTGCCCCAGGAAGGATAAAACTGTATAAGTGCAAAAATTGATGTGGCTGCCCAGGAAATGATGGAACCGAATGTAGGAATAAAATTCAGAATAAAAGCTGTAGCACCCCAAATAAGAGGAAAGTCAAGGCCTGCAATAAGCGTTACAGTAAAAACCAGGATTCCTGTAAATAAAGAAATCATGAATTTTATCGAAACGTAGTGGGCGACTTCTTTTACAGTTGTACTTGCAATTGACTTTATCTTGTCCCGTAGTTCAGATTTATCGGAAAATGCCTGGTTGATTTTGGGTTTTATGCTGTTGAGCTCGATCAATAGAAAAAGCATGAAAAACAGCACAAGCCCAAATACCTTTACAAAAGAAACAAGATTTGTGCTCAATGATATTGCAAAATTCTGTACTGCAGTTCTTACATTAAGAGAATTCCATAGGTTTGTAAAAAGGTCTGCCTCTTGATCATAATGAATCTTAAATGTATCGCAGAAAAGCTGGTACAAATCATTAAAACGCTGCTCATAACGCGGGTAAACATTTACGATTGATTTTATGGTATTGTAAAGCAGGTTACCGATTCCAAAAATCAAAAAAGCAGAGAACAGGAACATGAGCAGTATGCATAAAATCCATGGAATATGCCATCGGTTCAGTTTTTTGCAAATGGGATAAAATACAAAAGAAAGCAATACAGAAAGAATTATAGGAAGACAAAAAGATTCTGATATTTTTAACACGGCAGCCAAAGCGATAAAAGTGAGGATCAGCAGCATGTAAAAAAAAGGATTTCTTGTCTTCTTATCAGTCATCAGGATTCCTGTTTCTTAGCCCTGTTTGAAGAATACACAGGAGAACTGTCGCCTGTCTTTGGCCCGATTTTGTCAAAGCCACAATATGGAACAAGTACTTCTGGAACAGTAATTGAACCGTCTGCATTCTGATAGTTTTCTATTATTGCAAGCATGGCTCTTCCTACTGCAATGGCTGTTCCGTTCAGCATGTGGACATACTTGTTCTTTCCGTCATCATCGTGATATTTCACGTTCAAGCGGCGTGCCTGGTAGTCAGTGCAGTTTGATGTTGATGTAACTTCGCCATAATCACCATCAGGGTGATCTTCGTCTGAACGACCCGGCATCCATGCCTCAAGATCCCATTTGCGATATGCAGGTGCTCCAAGGTCTCCTGTACATGTATCAACAACACGGAAAGGAAGTCCAAGACCTGTAAAAATTTCCTCTTCAATCAGTCTGAGTTTCTCGTGGATTTCATTGCTCTGCTCTGGAAGACAGTAAACAAACATCTCCACTTTGTCAAACTGATGAACACGATAAAGACCCTTGCTGAAGTGTCCTGCTGCTCCCGCTTCTCTTCTGAAACAGTGAGAGAGTCCGCAATAATAAAGAGGAAGCTTGCTCTTGTCAAGAATCTCACCTGAATGGAAACCGCCAAGCGTGATTTCTGCAGTGGCAACAAGGCATGTTCCTTCTTCTTCTATGGCATAGACATTGCTTTCATTTCCACGTGGATTAAATCCTATACCTTTGAGTATTTCCTCTCGTGCGACATCCGGGGTGATAAAAGTCGTGAAGTTGTGCTTCCTTAAAATGTTAAGTGCATACATTATGAGTGCCTGCTCAAGGAATACAGCCTCATTCTTGAGATAATAGAATTTAGGCCCGGATACTTTTGTTCCGCGGTCAAAGTCAATAAGATCAAGAGATTCACCCAGAGCAAC
>JAGADS010000077.1 GCA_017613485.1 Treponema sp. | reverse complement strand
TGGTATTGTAAATGTCTGTTACAACCTTGAGCAGCCGGAACTTCCACTAAAAGGAAATTACAATCCAACGGAATATAAAATCTACTATAGCGACACAGGTCTTTTGATAGCTTCTCTGGATGAAGAGGCTCAGGTCGATTTGCGGCAGAACAAAAACTTTAATGCCTATAAGGGTGCAATTTACGAAAACATGATTGGAGACATGCTGGTAAAGCAGGGGTATGAACTGTTCTACTATAAAAATGAAAAATCAACAGTTGAAATGGATTTCTTCATTCGTGATGCAGATTCACTTGTTCCTGTAGAAGTAAAAGCAACTGATAATGCAACTGCTTCTCTAAAGAATTTGATTGAAAAGGATAAATACACTGATATTCACTATGGCATAAAACTGTGTGCTAAAAACATAGGATTTAATGGAGAGTTTTATACATTCCCATATTTCTGCACATTCCTTCTAAAACGATACATGCTGGAAAAAATTGTGACTCAGTGAACCTTTTTCTGCCTTAGTTCCCATTTTATTTTTTTTATGTTATACTCTTGTAGCGATTTGCCATAAGTTGTATAATGACAACTACCTACTTTTTTGGTAGTTTATAGTGATTATTCACTTGGCACATGCCTTTTACAAAAAACAATGGGTTCGGCAGGAAAACAGCACATGCCGTCCCCTCAGGAGTATAATATGGCAGAAAACCTGCTTGAGATTCAAAATGTAAGTGCTTCGGTTCAGGATAAAGCCCTGCTGCACAATATTTCATTCAATATAAAACCCGGTGAAATCCATGTCCTTATGGGACCAAACGGTGCCGGAAAATCAACTCTTGGAAACGTTCTTATGGGAAATCCTGAGTACGTTCTTACCGAGGGAAAAATCCTTTTTGACGGAAAGGACATAACAGACGAGGATACCGACAAGAGGGCAAAAAGCGGAATGTTTCTTACTTTCCAGGACCCGCTTGAGGTACCGGGAATCAGCCTTGAGTCATTCATACGCACAAGCCTTCAGCAGATCACAGGAGAAAGGCCTAAGCTCATGAAGTTCAAGAAAGAGCTTGAGGAAGCCATGGATGTGCTGAATTTCAATCATTCCTATGCAGAGCGTGATCTGAATGTGGGATTTTCCGGTGGCGAAAAGAAAAAGGCAGAGATTCTTCAACTTTTGATGCTTAAGCCTAAATTCGCAATTCTTGATGAGACCGACTCGGGACTTGACATTGACGCATCACGTACAGTAAGCAAGGGTGTTGAGGAATTCCAGAAAAAAGTCGGCGGTGCTCTCCTTATAATCACACACTCTACACGAATCCTGGACAGCCTTCATGTAGACAAGACCCACATTCTTGTAAGGGGCCGTATCGTAAAAGAGGGTGACGCTTCTCTTGTACAGGAAATCAACGAAAAGGGATTTGATCCGTTTATCCCGGACGACATCAAGGAACAGGAAAGAAAAGAACGTCTTGCGGCTGCGGCAAAGGCTGCAATGGATGCGGTTAAGTCTGCCGATGTGGGGGACTTTAAGTAATGTCAGAAGAAAAAACTCAAGTTGCAGACATAAACAGCTCACGCTATGACTTTAAGTACGAGGAAAGCGACAAGGATTTTTACAAGGTTGACAAAGGCCTTGACGAGGAGCTTGTACTTAGGATAAGTGAGGAAAAAAAGGATCCTGAGTGGGTAAGGGAACTGCGCCTTAAATCTCTCAAGATTTTTAACGGACTCAAAGACCCTGACTGGGGACCTGACATCAGTGACCTGGATGTTCAGCAGATAGTTCATTATGTAAAGCCAAAGACAGAGATGGCCGCCAAATGGGAGGATGTTCCGGACGACATAAAGGAAACATTCGAGAAGCTCGGCATTCCTGAGGCAGAAAGACAGAGCCTTGCGGGTGTTGGTGCCCAGTATGACAGCGAGGTCGTCTATCATAACGTAAAGGATGAGGTCGAGAAGCAGGGCGTTGTTTACACGGACATGGAAAGCGCCATAAAGGGTGAATGGGGAGACATGGTAAAGGAATACTTCATGAAGGTCATTCCACCGACAGATCACCGTTATGCGGCCCTTCATGGTGCAGTGTGGAGCGGCGGCAGCTTTGTCTATGTTCCCAAGGGTGTAAAAGTGTCTGTTCCGCTTCAGTCATATTTCAGGTTGAATGCGGCGGGGGCAGGACAGTTTGAGCATACCCTTATTATTGTTGATGAGGGTGCTGACGTTCATTTTATCGAGGGATGTTCTGCTCCAAAATACAATGTTGCAAACCTTCATGCAGGCTGTGTTGAGCTTGTGGTAAAGAAGAATGCACATCTGCGTTACAGCACGATAGAGAACTGGTCCAAGAACATGTACAACCTTAACTCCAAGCGTGCAATAGTTGACGACTACGGCAAGATGGAATGGGTAAGCGGTTCTTTCGGAAGCCACATTTCGTATCTCTATCCGACTACAATTCTCAAGGGCGATCATTCTTTGTGTGAGTTTACGGGAATTACTTTTAGCGGAAAGGGACAAAAC
>JAGADS010000076.1 GCA_017613485.1 Treponema sp. | reverse complement strand
TCCGTTCATAATCACGGACGAGCTCAAGATGTTCTACTACCGGGGTATTGCGAAGTGGAAGAATGAACGCGGCTTTTTGCGTGAAACATGTCTTAGCGCACAGGATGCAATGAAAGCTACTTTGGATTATTTTGGAATAAGTTATAAGTAGGAAACCTTCCTTCCCCTCAACCCTTTTAAATCCTGACATTACGTGATATACTGGGGGCACAAGTATCCTGATGCGGGAGTTTGACGCTGCGGCACTTCCCAAAAAGCGTGGGGAAGGTTAATCCCCCAATCCCCTCAAATATTCCGTGAACTCCAGGGCACAGCGGGTTTGCGTTGCTTCTGAGGGATGAAAGTCGGAACCGAAACCTTCCTCTTGCGTTTGGGACGTAAAGCTGTAAGTATCTATGTTCTTGTCGCCTGTCTGCCTTATGTATTCCTGGGCTGCCTTTTGCATGGATGGAATAAGACGGTTGCCGCCTGTCATGATTCCCAATGCTAGTACGATTTTGGCCTGGGGGTTAAGGGCACGCACTGTCTTTATGAAGTTGACGTAGCATGAGACGTATTCATTCTGTTTTTGAATGTTGTCCTGAGTGTAACTGTCGTCGTTGGTTCCCAGGTTGATGACGACTATCTGCGGTTGAAATTTGGAGAAGTCCCACTCGTGATCCTTGAACATGTCGCCGTTCCAGCAGAAACAGAATTTCTTGTAGTGGGATGGTACAAGCTGAATCGTGTTTATGTTCCCGTCATTTGTCCAGCCAGAGACTACACCAAAGCCGCTGAAGCTTACCAGACTACAGTCTGCATCAAGATTTTTTGCCGTAAGATATGCGTATGCCTTGGTTGCGTTCTCTGTTCTTGTGGTAAAGAGTTCTTCGGCGGATTTCCCTTCCACACCGTATCCGCAGGTGATGCTGTCGCCTATGAATTCAATCTTGAGTCTTTTTTCTGGGGTGGGTGAGATTGAGGCATCGTCATCGGTAATTATTTCCTTGACACCAAGATATGACTGTGTTCCTTCTGACAGTTTGAGGAATTGAACTATTGCATCGCGCTCGGTATCGCCCTTGAACACGACAAGTGTCTTCTGAGATTCATCCATGCAGCTGTCCTGGATAAGAATACCGTCTACATAAAGGGCATATCTGGCCTGATTCATCTCTGGTTTCCCATCCGGCTGCCTGGTGGGATGTGCCGTGGAATCGCCTTTCAATGTAAGCGACATTTCCTTTGCATGTACCCCGCATTCAAATCCGCTTGCCGACATGATTAGCCAGCGTGTTCCGTTATCGTCGAGGGTTCTTCCCTGTAGTTTTACCGTCTTGTCCGTAATCTGCCATGTTTTCATGCCCAAAGAATATCACTGTCACAAATCAGCGTCAATTGACCCTGTATGTTAAAGCTTTTTGTGAATTCATTGAATTCAAAATCCGTTAATGCTACAATAGGGCAGAGGAACAATATGAAGGCTAAAATCAAGTGTACTAAATTTTCATGCAAACGCGACAATCTGAACATCCGGGGCTTCTCCTATCTTAATCAGTTGAATGAAGCCGAGTTGACCAAGGGGAAAAAACTTAAGCCAGTGGTTCTATGCCATTCCTTTTTGAGAAACCAGAAGAGTATGGACAGTTATGCCCGGGTACTGGCAGCCTCTGGTTATGCGGCATTTACTTTTGATTTCTGCGGCGGTTCAACAAAGTCAAAAAGCGACGGTAATTCAACAGATATGACCTTGCTGACAGAGGTACAGGATTTGCAAAATGTAGTTGAATATGTTTCATCACTTGATTATGTTGATGCAGATGAGCTTTCGCTTATGGGGTTTGGACTTGGCGGATTAGTCGTTTCCCTTTTTGTCTCAAGGAACAGACCTGACATAAAGAAAATCATTCTCCTTTATCCCACATTCAGTGCTCCAGAGGATGCAAGAAGAGGTCAGCTGGTGACGGCACTGTTTGATCCTGATAATCCTCCAGAAAAATTTGAATGCGGCCCCATGAAGCTAGGACGGCGTTATGTAACAGATGCCCAGAGCATAGATGTCATAAAAGAGCTCAAGCAATATTCCGGAGCTGTGTGCATTATTCACGGAGACAAGGATTCGATGGTGGACACGCAATATTCAAAAGATGCATTGCAGATTTACCGGCAGAATTCAAAAGACAAGGCGGATGCCCAGAGTAAGCAGCTTTATATCATCAAAGGTGGAACACACGGCTTTAACAGGATGCACGAATACTATGCACAGAATATAATCGAACAGTTCCTGGAAAACCGTTTTCAATTGATGGATATTTCCGTTCAGCTAAAGGAAAACAAAGTTACCAGGGAAAAGGGAATTAAAACAGAAAAAGCTTCTTTTGCAGGAAAAGTGGAGGGAGAATTCTTCAGGGGGAAAATCCAGGAAGGAGCGGAGAACATCGAGCAGTGGAAGGGAAGGAAACCTGTATCCCTAAGCTCAAGCTATGTTATAAAGGGATATGACTATGCAGGCCAGCGTGTCAGAATAGATTTGAAGAATCAAAGCACGGACGGCAAAAACTGGAAGCAGGAAATCACAACCGACTCAGAGGCACTTAAGCTTATGGGAATTGAAAAGGATCCCCACATGGTTATGGAATACAGGAATTCAGGACCCTACATGAGGCTTTTTGTAAGTTTTGATGGAATTCAGTTCATTCAGAAAGAAGGAAAATGACTGGCGAACCCATATACAGATATCACTTTACCACAGGCCTTGGCTGGATGAATGACCCGAACGGCCTGGTATACCACAACGGAATCTATCACATGTATTTCCAATATAACCCTAACAGGCTAGACTGGGGCGACATAGGCTGGGGACATGCAACTTCCACTGACCTGCTCAACTGGCAGAATCACGGTCTTGTAATGGAACCGGATGAGCACGGCATGATTTTTTCCGGCAGTGCAATTTCTGTGCAGGATCAGATTTACTGTTATTATACCGCGGCACCAAAGGGAGGCCTTTTTACTCAGCGTCTTGCCAAAAGTGATGACGGTGGAATGACTTTGATAAAGGATGACAGTTTTGTTGTGGAGAATATTTGCAGGGAAAACCGTGACCCGAAAGTCTTTTACCATGAGCAGAGTTTAGCGTACATCATGGTTTTGTGGCTAGAGGAAAATAACTTTGCGATTTTGCGTTCAACTTCTCCAGACGGACACTTTGAGTTAAGCCAGAGGTTTACATTGCCCGGGGGATTTGAATGTCCCAATCTGTTTGAGATTGACGGTGTGTGGTTTATGTGGACAGCAGACGGATTTTATTATCCAGGGACCTTTGATGGCTATTCATTCAAGTGGAACGGAAAAAAACATTCGGCATTTGCAGACAAGATACCCTATGCGGCTCAAGTATTTTCCGGCACAAAAGACGTCATCCTGATACCATGGCTCAGAATTCCGGACAATGACCCGCCGGTAAAATGGAACGGAATCATGGGAATACCACCCAGGCTTACAGCAATAAAAACCCATGACGATGCCCTGATTCAAATGCATGCCGTATTCACAGAAGATACAGACATAGTGGACGGCAACATCCGCGAGTACACCACCGAGAACAGGACCTTGTTGAATGTTGTTGCATTTTCCTGACATTTTTCATATTTTGGTACACATTTTGGAGTTTATCTGATATAATGTATTCATCAGTTTTTCGGCAGGGCAGTTGAGGGTTATGTCTGCCGTATACCCTATAAGGAGTTTTTTATGGATCAAAAGCGACCACGTGGGAGAGAAAAAAATGTCACCGGTAACAGTACTGGTGTTCACAGGCGCGGAGAAGGCTTAGGAACTGGTCCGGTAGGTTCTTCAAACGGATATTCAGGAAAATCGGGCAGCTCTGGCGGTTACAGTCATTCCACTGGAGGAGGACACTCAGGTCCGAATCGTGCGGCATTGGGCGGAGGCGGTTCTCTTGTACTTATTTTGGTAGCCCTCTTTTTACTGTACAAATGCGGTGGCCTTAGCAGCATATTTGGAGGAAACTCAAATGCAGCACAGGAAACTCAGACACAGAGCTCTGGCTCAATTTTTGATGTCTTAACAGATGGTCTGGGCGGGCTTACTGGAATGCTTGGCGGAGATTCAATTGATCTTTCCGGCGGCGGTTCTGCTCCAAGCTCATATACAGCAGATGTTGCAAATTATTCAAGCTCAGCTACTTCCTATTCAAAGGTAGATACAAGTGTTGCTGCAGGTTCACGTGCAAAACGGACGAACATAATCGGTAACGGACAGGATCAGGTAACGCTGATGGTCTACATGTGCGGAACAGACCTTGAGTCAAAGGCAGGCATGGCTTCATCAGACCTTGCGGAAATGGCGGCGGCAAAATACGGCAGCAACGTAAACGTAATCGTCTATACCGGTGGATGCAAAAAATGGCAGACCAGCGGAATAAGCAATACAAACAATCAGATTTATCAGGTTGTAAACGGCGGCCTGAAGCGTCTTGTTGATAATGACGGCTCCAAGGTAATGACAGATCCCAATACTCTTTCTTCGTTCATCAAGTGGGCGGCAAAGAATTTCCCTGCAAACCGCTATGAGCTGATTTTCTGGGATCACGGTGGAGGTTCTGTAAGCGGCTACGGTTATGACGAGAAGAATTCACGCTCTGGTGCAATGGATCTTGGGGAAATAAACACTGCTCTTAAAAACGGTGGCGTTCAGTTTGACTTTATCGGCTTTGATGCATGTCTTATGGCAACTGCGGAAACTGCCCTGATGCTCAACAATCACGCGGACTACATGATTGCCTCTGAGGAAACAGAGCCTGGTATCGGCTGGTACTACACAAACTGGCTTACTCAGCTTGGAAACAATACCTCAACTCCGACTCTGACACTTGGTAAGACTATCGTTGATGATTTTGTCTCTCAGTGTGCAAAGAAATGTACCGGACAGAAGACAACACTTTCTGTAATTGACCTTGCTGAATTTGCCAATACGGTTCCTTCAACTCTGACAAATTTCTCTAAGTCACTCTCACAGCAAATTTCAAACAATGATTATAAATCCGTATCTGACGCAAGATATGCAACACGTGAATTTGCCACAACCAATAAAATCGATCAGGTTGACCTGGTTGACTTGTGCAAGAAGATTGGAACATCACAGAGCAATGCATTGGCAAAGGCAATTCAGGGGGCTGTAAAATACAACAGGACTTCCTCAAACATGACAAATGCCTATGGAGTCTCTATTTACTTCCCGTATAAGAGGGCATCTTACGTTGACACAATGTGCGAGACCTACGAGGATATCGGAATGGATGACGACTATGCCAAGGCAATCAGGCAGTTTGCAAAACTTGAGGTAAGCGGTCAGGTTGCATCGGGCGGTTCAAGTGCGGCATCCGGTTCTCTCTTTGGTTCCCTTTTGGGTTCACTTGCGGGCTCTTCTAGTTCTGCGGCATCCGGTAATGCTGATATGATTGGAAGTCTTTTGGGTTCATTCCTTGGGGGCGGCAGTTCCGGGCTGATTGACGGTCTTACAGGACGTAACATCGACTTTATGAAGGACAGTGATATTTCTGTCGACGATGCGGCAAACTATATTGCAATGAATCATTTTGATCCTTCAAACCTCAGCTGGACACAGTATAGTGACGGTGCTGTTCTTAACATGCCTGACTCACAGTGGGCATACATCCACAGCTGCGACCTGAACATGTTCTATGATGACGGCGAGGGATATGTGGATCTTGGTCTGGACAACATCTATGACTGGACGGAAGACGGCAGGCTCATTGCATCAAACGACAGGACATGGCTTGCTATCAACGGTCAGCCGGTTGCATACTATCATCTTGATACAGAGGACGACGGCACGAACTATACGATAACAGGACGTGTTCCCGCATACCTGAACAAAACTCTTGTGAACCTGATTCTTGTGTTTGACAATTCACATCCCTATGGATTCATCGCCGGTGCAAGAACTGATTACAAGGAAAGCGAGACACTCACTGTTGCAAAGAATCTTACCGAGTTGAAAGAAGGTGACGTTCTTGAGTTTGTATGTGATTATTATTCATATTCCGGACAGTATGAGGACAGCTACTATCTTGGCGAACCGATGACTGTGACAAAGAACATGAAGATCAGCAATGTGGATGTCGGAAATGGAGCTGTTAAAATCGCTTACCGCTTTACTGACATTTACAATCAGGAATTCTGGACACCAAGTTTGACTTTCTAGAATGGAACAGGCTGTAAACTATCAGAAAAAACTTGATTCAATTCTAGAGGAAATAAAAGAACGGGGCTCAAAGCCTAAACTGCTGTTGCATGCGTGCTGCGGGCCCTGTTCAACTTATGTAATTGAATATCTTACTGAATTTTTTGACATAACCGTATATTTCTATAATCCCAACATTCATCCAAAAGAAGAATACATTAAACGACTGGAAAAGATAAGGAAATTTATTCAGGAATTCCCGCCGGCAGTGCAGAATAAAATTCAATTTGTAGAAGAACACTATGATCCTGAGGAGTTTTTTACGGCAACCGGTGTACGTGAGCAGCCTGAGTTGCAGACAGAGCCTGAATGTGGAGAACGGTGCAGAAGATGCTATGAGTTCAGGATGAAAAAATCGTGGGAGTACGCGGAACAAAACGGATTTGATTATTTTACGACAACAATTTCAATCAGTCCGTGCAAGGATGCAAAGAAAATCAATGATATAGGTCTTTCCCTTAAAACCGGCACACAATTGCAGTATCTTGTGGCCGACTTTAAGAAGAAAAACGGATATTTAAGGAGCATTCAGCTCTGCAAGGAATACAACTTGTACCGCCAAAATTACTGTGGATGTGTGTATTCTAGAACGTGATGTCCCCAATCTTGAAGCTGCCCTTTACTTTTTCAAGCTGAAGGGTGAGCACTTCCTTTTTCTGCAGGCGTGTTCCAAAGTTGGTGTAGACTTCTGCCTGAACTACAACCGGCTGCAGGATTTTCTGAGAGGTTGTTCCGTAATAGTTTGCCTCTATCTTGTATTTGCCTTTTACTGCTTCCTTTATGCAGAATTCCTCCGGGCCATATCCTCTGGTAAAGTCACGTGAGATGCGGCCTCCGTTCTGTGTAAGCTTGTTGCCGTAGAAGCATTTCTCGCCATCCGGATCGGTTACCCACAGGTCAATGTCGCAGTCATCGGTGTTCCATGTAAGTACAACGCGGATGTCCACCGGGAAGTTCTGGAGCAAGCGTCTGTCGATGCGTGATGTGTCGATGTATTTTTCTGTGGCAATGATGGCATTCATGTCGTTCAATGCAATCTGCTGGATTTCGTCAAAGCGGCTGTCCCATGTCTTTGTAACAATGCTGTAAAGTGTGTCCACTGCCTTCTGAGCATATCCTGCATGATAATATGCCAATGCAAGGTCACGGTAGAACTGTGGAATCTCGGCGCGGATGACTGTGAGCTTTTCAAATACTGTAACTGCCTGAGCATAATATTCCCATTCAACCAGCTTGTTTCCAAGAGCACGGAGAACATCAGAGTTCTCAAGATTCATCTCGGCAAGGTTTGAGAGAATGCGGACTGCCTCTGTGTTTAGTTTTTCCTGCATGAAGTAGTCTGCCACATCCATGTAGAAGCTCGGAGAAGTCTCATAAACATCCCTGATCTCAAGGTATTTGGAATACATATAATCTCTTGGTGTGCGTTTTAATGTGCTGAGGTAATCTGCTTTTGGATCCCATGCCTGGATTGAAATTGTGGCTGAGCTTCCTGAGCGATTTGATTCGCCCATTGATTTTGCCTCATCACCTGCTTCCCTAAGAGTATTTGCTGCATCTGCTGAACGGGAAGTTGCTCTTGCAGCACTTACACTTTCCATTGCCATCATGGGGGCTTCCATTTCCATTGACATTGAGTCCATGTACATCATGCCGTTTGGTGTGCTTCTTAAAGAACCTGAGCTGGAGCCTTTTGCCTTTGATTGCTTTGTCTTGAAGTCCTGAGGCTTTTTGTTCCACCAGTTTCTGAATTCCTCAAATTTTCTGAAGACTGCATCAGGGATGCCCTGCTGGACTGAGGTTTTTGTGCGGTTGTTTGAGACAAGGCGGTCGTATTCCTTGCGTAAATCTTCCGGCGGCTCAATTCCATATTTGACGTAATCGCTGGCGTTGTCCAGAACAATCAGGGATGTGTCTTTTGTAACAATCGTAAACTTTTTTCCAAGCTCGATTATCTCATCCTTGTTTGCGTCATAATCCCTGCTTAAATCCTCAATTTTCTTTTCTGCCCAAAGACGTGCGATGTTTTTTGGACCTTCGGCATTTTCTGTTCCCAAAGCGGAGACTGTGAATTTCTTTACTTCGCTGATTGAATTTCCATATCCGAAAGAAAGAGTTACCTGGGCTGTCTTACGGCGTAGGATTCCTGATACAGAGAAATCTCCCGCAACAACAGTTCCTGTCCCAGGTAGCAGATCAGAAATGGCAGAGCTGTCATAGTCCGCACGAATCAAATGCAGGTATTCATTTGTAAGAAGCTCAAGGCCCTGTTCAGCGGTAATCTGACTCAGGTTTACATACATTCCGCCATTGCCCTGTGCAAGCGACTTGAGGTAAGAATGGTCTGCTGAAGAAGATGAGTTGATAGTATAAATGGCACTTCTTGCACCAAGATAATGAATTGAATTATATCCATCTGAGGAAACAGTTTTCCAGTTGGAGATACCGTCGGTAAAAATCAAAACCTCATCAGAGCTGCTGTTAAGGTTCTGAAGGAAATCAAGGTTTGTGGCACCGTCGTAAGTCTGTTTCTTGAGGAATGATTCAATCTCGTCGATTGCCCCGAAATACTGCCAGTTGGAGTTGAATGTCTTTGCCTCATGCAATGTGTTGCTGAATGGAATAACCGTAACAGAAGGATAATTCAGCTTGTAAAGGTATTGGCGCAAAAGTTCCATCTCGGACTTGAAATTGCGGTTTTTCATTGAGGAGGAAACGTCATAGTAGATTGTCACGCTTTTTGGAAGTGTTTTCTGGCGTGAAGCTGCCCTCATGCTTGTGTAAAAATAGAAATAGCTGTCACGTCCGATATCCTGCATGAATACATTGTTCAATCCGTCGTCTTCCGGGAGAACCATGCTTATCGGCTGGTCAAATGTAAAGTCATTGCGCTCAAAGCTGGCGTGATATCCTGTGTTCTGGCTGTCAAAATTGAATGAACCGAATCCTGAATTTGACTGAATTCTTGGTACATTCTTGAGGCTGTACACTGAAATCTCGAACTTGAACGAAGAGAGTTTTTCGTCTGTGAGCGGCTGGAGTACATAAGTGCGGTTTGTTCCAGAAAGCGGAAGGACTTCCTCATAGGAAATCTGAATGTGACGGCTGCCCCTTGCTGGAAGCGGATATACGCGTGTCTTGAAATTGTTTCCTGAGGTAAGCTCAACAAGACCAGGGTCTACATTCTTGCGGACGACATCCTCAAAGACAGTGCGTGCCTTTTCTTTTTCAACTGCAACACCCTGCCTCATCCTGCCGTTGATGTCCAGTGCATAGCCCACGATAGTCTGTCCCTCACCAAGAGGAAATTCAAATTCACCCTCAAGGATTTTTGCGGAGCTGTTTGTAAAAACCATGTCATAGGTTGTTGTGGCAACATTTCCTGCAACTTCAACCTTAACGCTCAAATCTGAAAGCTTTACAGAATCTTTTGCGGCCTCTGGAACCGTCATTATGATACGAGGAGGTACCGGACGAACGGGAGGAATGACAATTGGCGGAGTAATCCTGTTCTGTGCAAAGGCACATACCGCCGTTAAAATCAAAATAAAAGAAGAAAAAAGTCTTTTCATAGCCTTCTCCTTAAAAAAAATCACGATACTCAAATAATTATCGTTACATTAGTAAAACAGTTTATGGGAAAAAGGGTAACAAGGGGGAACATGCCGAAGTACAATTGTCATGCCGGAGTGCAATTGTCATGCCGGACTGAAATTGTCATGCCGGACCTGATCCGGCATCCTAACATGGAACGGCAGGATTCCGGGTCAGAGCCCGGAATGACGGGTGAGAAAGCTGCCGTCATGCCGGACCTGATCCGGCATCCTAACATAAAACGGCAGGATTCCGGGTCGGAGCCCGGAATGACGGGTGAGAAAGCTGCCGTCATGCCGGACCTGATCCGGCATCCTACATAAAACGGCAGGATTCCGGGTCGGAGCCCGGAATGACAGGTTAATTGTGGTCTGGAATGACATAGGTCATTGCGTAATGACGCTGACCCTTTACCTTTCCATGCCGTCCATGGTGATGATTCCGCCGTTTGAGTCGAACTTGAGCTCGCGGAATTTGACGTTGCGCTTCTGATTTACGCCGTTGGAACGCTCACAGTCGTGGTAGAAGAGGTACCATTTGCCGTGATATTCAAGAATTGAATGGTGGGTTGTCCATCCTAGAACTGGTGTCAGGATTTTTCCGCCATAGGTGTAAGGTCCATATACGTTTTTAGAGGTGGAATAGCACAGAAAGTGTGTTGTTCCGGTTGAATAGGTGAAATAATATGTGTCACCCTTCTTGAAAAGCCACGGATCCTCAAAATAGCGGCGGTCTTCATCTCCACCGGTAAGCGGGTTGCCGTTTTCGTCCACAATGACCAGGTCACGCACTTCCTCTGCAAGCTCGGTCATGTTGTCCTTCATCAGGGCAATTTTTGGCGTACAGGCAGGTTCTGAGCCGCGTGGTTCCTTGTTGTCCTTGCTCCACACATTATTGCGGTACTGATCCAGCTGACCTCCCCAGATTCCACCGAAAGTCAGGTAATATTTATTGTCGCTGTCCTGGAAAAGGCACGGATCAATTGAATATGTTCCCTGGATATAGTCTGGCTCTGGTACAAAAGGTCCCTCAGGCTTATCTCCTATTGCCATGCCCACACGGAACATGCCGTTTTTGTCGCGGGCAGGGAAAACAAAGTAATATTTTCCGTCTTTTTCCGCACAGTCAGGAGCCCAAAGCTGCTTGCTTGCCCATTTCACATCCTCAAGCTTGAGCACGCATCCACAGTCACGCGGAAGGGTGTTTTCGTCAGCCATCTCGTAGACGTGATAGTCCTTCATGTCGTACTGGTCGCCGTTGTCATTGCTTTCTACATCAATATCCTCGTCATGTGAAGGATAGATATAAATTTTGTCGTTGAATACATGAGCAGAGGGATCTGCCGTATACAAATCCATTACAAGTGGTTTCTTTTCTATCATAGTTTACTCCATTGCTAAAAATTATAGCACAGGAAGGTTTTTTAAACTAGTTTAAGACAGCTTTTTTTAGCAAACTACTTGAAAATTACGCTGTTTTGCGTTAAATTTAATTGGAGAGTGAGGTTATAAAAATGAAATTAAAAAAATCATTTGTTTTACTGCTTTTGGTTCCGTTTGCATTGTTCTTTACATCATGTGAGAATGAAATCCCGGAAGAATTTGTTATAGAGATAAATCCTTATTCTTCTGAAGCTTATGGTTTAGATGATGTGGATTATTTTACTTTGGCACTGTATAAATTACCAGAAGCTCATGAAGAGTCAAATGATGATAATGGTTTAGTTCAAACCGAGGATGAGATTCCACCTGTTTTTCACGACCGGCTTAACAAGGGAGATGTTTTAAGATTAGGAAACCTTGAGCCTGGGTTATATTATCTTAACGGGTCTGCTTGGAAATACGGTGAAGACAGGAACGACGCTATAGAAATTGGTTATGTCGATGGGAAAAGTGATAAGATGGAAACCATAACAACTTATGGATCTCGTCCTGGTGAAGTATTTTATCATGATTTTATAGTCATAGATGAGTTTTCTCCCACTGTAGTAAAGCTTGTGGTTTTTTTCCCAGGGGCATAAGAATTTTTTAGGTTTTTGTTTAATATAGACAAAGTAAAAATGAAAACAGTTTTATGGTTTTGTCATGTCGCAAGCTAAAGCTTGCTCTTAGAGTTTTCACTTGCTCGCGAAGGCTCGCATTTTTTGCAAGCAAAAAACCGTGAAAACTCTTATTGTCATGTCAGGTATTTACCAAGATATTATCAGCAAGTTCCTGTACTTTCTCGAGGGAGAGACCTGTACAGCGTGCTATTTTTTCAGGTGAATCCCCTTCTCGCAACAGGTTTTCCGCGGC
>JAGADS010000075.1 GCA_017613485.1 Treponema sp. | reverse complement strand
GATCCCTTAGGCTTTGATATGAATTAAGCGGATTCTTGATTCCATATTCCTCAAGCGGAATCTTAAGTCCATCCTCCGCATTTCCGTCAAATTGAATTTTTCCCTTGTCCAGAATGATAAAGCGGTTTGACAGGGCAAGAACTTTTTCTATCTCATGTGTCAGAACGATTACGGTCTTTTTCTCATCCTTGAGTTTCTGCATTATGGAAAGGACCTGCTTAACACCGGGCCAGTCAAGGTTTGCAAAAGGCTCGTCAAAGATTATCAGCTTCCTGTTGATTGCAAGAATACCTGCCACGGCAAGACGCCGCTTTTCCCCTCCACTAAGAGTCCGCGCATTCAATTCTTTTTTTTCAAGAAGACCAACTTCATTCAATGCTTTTTCCGCAGCAACACGTGCCTCATCTTTTTTTAATCCCGAATGTCTTGCACCAAAAAGGACATCCTCAAACGGGCTCATCCCAAGAATCTGCGAATCCGCATCCTGAAAGACAAGCCCCGCCTCATAACCTTCCTGAACATGAATCTCTCCGTCCGTAGCAGAATCCAATCCTGCAATAAGATTCATCAGTACAGTTTTACCCGAGCCGTTGGATCCTGCAATTACGGCAAAATCACCCTCGTTTATCTCAAAGCTTACATCATCCAGTGCCTTTGTCCCGTCCGAGAAAATTCTGCTTACATTCTTGATTTGAAGAATCATATTCAATGTGTGTATCCGTAAATGAGAGGCCTGATTTTTTTTGTAAGGAGCACCATCAGGATTATCTTTATTATGTTTCCCGGAATAAACGGAATAAGATATGCCGCAAGAGTTTTTTCAAACGACATTTTCATGATGATCATGCCGCCTGCAATTCCGCATGCAAAAAGAACCACAGTCGCAAGAAGTGCCGCAACCGTAATCATCACATATTGCCTCACATTTGAATGTTTTTTTCCACCCGGGAGGAAAATCAAAAGAAACAGTCCGCCGACAATTGCCGCAATCAGATAGCCCCACAAAAAACCGCTTGTAGGTCCGTTCAATAAAATCTGAATGCCAGCCTTGCCCGTAAAAACCGGAAGTCCTATTACACCCAGAACCAGGAAAATCACGACAGAAAGCGAACAAAACACAGGTCCCAGAAGAAGCCCGCTGAGCATAGCCATCATGTCCTGTATTGCAATCGGAATACCGCCCGGCAACGGAATCTGTATAAAGCAGCCCACAGAAATCAACGCCGCAAACAAAGCAGAGAGAATCAAATTTTTCTGTATCTTAATGTTTTTCATTATTGCACAACCACTTTACTTACACAGGTCTTAAGTTCATCCGACGTTACAGATCCAGGGAAATGAGCAAGGACTTCCTCATAGAAGGCAACAGTTTTCTTACCGTGGGTCTCAAGCAAAAAGTTCTTTGAAAGACGATAGCTTGTTTCTCCCATTGCAGAGCATTTCTCGGGATTGTCACACAGCTCAAGAAGACGTGCATCAAGTGCCTCGTCAGTATCTTCCATGTAACCGTTTTCGCCAGGAATGATTGTATCGGTAAAGCTTGTATCCCTGCGGCACACTATTGGCAGGTGCATTACCATCGCCTCAAGAACTGTCATCGAGTGCATCTCGGAAAGTGAAGTCGTCACGAATACATGGCTCAATGAATAATAGCGGGACAGCTTGAACCAGTCAACAAAACCGGCAAACAGTATCTTGTCTTCTAGGCCTTCTTTCTGGACTTCTTTTTTAAGGGGCTCTTCCATTGCACCTGAACCGCAGAAGAGCATCTTTACATTGTCACGCTGACGTACAACACGCTTTATAATCTGAAGCAGTTCCAGCACTCTTTTCTCTTCAACTACACGGCCGACATAGACTATGACGCGGTCGTTTTCCTTTATGCCATATTTCTCGCGTATTTCCTGCTTGTCGTTTTCGGTGACATTCAGGTCCACGAATTTTTTTGTATCGGTTGCATTTGGAATTACCGCAGAAGGAATCTTTGGCAGCATGAACGGCTCAACAAAATAATCATGTGCTTTCTGTGACACATTGATGAACGCATAGAATTTCCTGTAACGTGCTTTTACTGCCTTTCTTATTGCCCACTTTGGAATCAATGCGGCACCCTTTAGATAATAGCGGTAATAATCTTCCCACATTGTATGTGTTGAGGCTATGACAGGAATGCCCATTTTCTTTCCGCACTTTACTGCACTGGCACCCATTGCAAATTCAGTATGCGAGTGGATTATCTGAATGTTATGCTCGCGTAAAAATGCAACTACTTTTTTTGTTTCCGGGAACCCCATGTTCTGATTATCGCCAACAGGAGACCTTATTGACTTTACCCGCATCACAAGTGGATCAGGCTCCTCCGTGTATGAAGGATCCGTATTGGATACGGTCACAATGACGACATGATGTCCCAGTTCCTCAAGTATATGCCTAAGTTGTACAACAACAGTTACAATCCCGCTTTTTGTGGGAAAATAACTGTCAGAAAAAAGTGCTATGTTCATAAGTCAAGTATATATCATTTTGGAAAGGGTTTCAACAAGATGATTTTGTTGTTTGATAATTGCTGATTGTCACACGGATTCGAAAAATCTACGATTTTTCTTTTAAAATATTTGGTTGGATTTTTATAAAGCTCTTATCTTAGGGAGACTGCGTTAGCAATCTCGAATCCGCGTGACAACTAATAAACTTTCATCTTTCAGCTTACTTTGACTTCATGGTGTACACGCCGTCCCATGGGAGAACAATTCCGTTGGCATCCTTGGGCAGGCCGTTCTTAAGGAATGCATCACAGCGCTCTATCATCTTCTTTTCTGTCGTGATATAGGTTTTATCCTGCGGTTCCTCGGTGTGGTAGCAGTTCCATGCCTCCTCAAAATAATGCTTTGCCTTGAGGAAATCGCCCATGTCTTTTTTACCGTCGGGAGTCTCACGTCCCTTGAGGTACCATTCCATACCCTTGTTGAATATCGCGGTCTCCTCTATCTGTGCAGATGACAGCTCGCTCTTTAAGCCCTGAATGCTGTAAATCTGAACCGGCTTCTCCACGTTGATGACCTTTACGCAGTCGAGCATCTTGGCAACAAGCTTACCCGCGTTTTCTCCAGAGTTTGCCTCGTTCCATGTACTTTCTGACGCTATGATCCATGAGTCGTATGCCTTGTTGGTTCCTTCAAGTCGGGATGCAAGGTTTACGTTGTTTCCCATGACCGTGTAGTTGAGTTTCTGCTCGGTACCCATGTTTCCTACAACCATGTCTCCTGTGTTGAGTCCCACCCTGGATTTAAGCAGGTATGGTGTTTTCGTTATCGGGTGTATCGGAAGCTCTGACTCGTGCTCGCGGTTGAATTCCTCTTCCACCTGCTTCATGCGGATTGCGGCAATACATGAATCGAATGCGTTGTTGGGGTTGTCGATAGGAGCCCCGAAGAACGAGACGATTTCATCACCGACATATTTGTCAATCGTTCCCTTTTGCGCCATGATTGCGTCAGAGAGGGAGCCCAGATAACCGTTCAGGATTTCAACCAGGCGTACAGCACCATGTCCCTCACCTTCCTCGCGGTTGATGCATTCGGTAAAGCCGCTGAATGTCCTTACGTCGCTGAACAGTGCGGTGATTCTCTTGTTTACACCACCGAGTCCAAGGAGCTGCGGGTTCTTTACGATCTCGCTAACAACCTCAGGTGAAACATAAGATGCAAATCCACGGCGCAATGTATTTTTCTCGCGTTCAGAAGTGATGAAGCTGTTGGCAAGCTCAACTATATATGTAATCGCGGACAAAACCAGGGGAATCGTTATGGGAATATAAATATGGAAGAGGACCATCAGGAGGAAGAGTACTCCCGTCGGTACAAGAAGGTATAAAAGGCCGAAGACTGACTTTTTGCCCGGCGTCTTTCCCTCTGTCAAAAGGATTATCACAAGGCAGAACAGGAATGTAAAGGCAATTCCCCACCATACGTCGACATAGCGGATGAATGCCTTTTGGAGTATTGTATTGGCAACATTGGCGTGGGTGCCCAGGTTGGCGTAACGTCTCCAGAACGGTGTGACACCCAGATCCGTACTGGCCGTGGCGGAGTTTCCGATGATGGCGAAGGAGTTTCCGGCATACTGCTTTACAATGCTGTCGTTTTCCCTGTAGGTCGTAGCGTTGTCCCAAAGAGAATCAATTGTTTCGGCAAGGGCTTCGTCCGAAATACCCATGTCATGCAGGCTTACCGCAAATGCCTCAGCGTTTTCAAAATATTCGTCCCTCAGGGCAAAGTAATCGCTGTAGTCGCTTTCGCTGATTCCACCGTCGATTGCAATTCCGTTTATGTCAAAGCCCTGGCACAGGCCCAAAAGGTATTCCTTCATCTCAAGGATTTCCTCGTAGCTCTGAACAAGGTATTCTGCGTTTTGAATGAATGATGCGGTATCTTCGTCCAGTTCGGAAAGATCTGCCTGAGCAAGTTCAAGCAGGCAGCGGTAAACTGCCTCTTCCTGATCATCCAGATATTTGATGTATTCAACTCCAAAATGCTTGAAGCTTTCCTCATAGCGGGTCGGAAGCCAGTTGATGAGCATGCGTCCGTGCGGGTCAAGAGGAATCGTGATGTCCTGTCTTTCCCCCTCCCCCGGAATAAGTGCTCCCCTCAGGATAAGCGAGCGGGATTTTCTTTCCATAGATTGAACGTCCATCAGGCGAACAAGAGGTGCAAATGCAAGCTGTCCCGTATAGTGTCCGTTTCCATGTGAGTTCAAAAGTTCAACACGGCGCCTTGTACCGTCACGGTCTACGATAACGTTTGTGAATCCGGCACCTGCTGCCCTGGAGATTATCTTGTTGTATGCCGGAACAAAGTCACGTCCTTCCGTAGATTTTTCTTCCTTCAATGAATACTCGTTTCCAGCATCCACAAGTCCGTCCGGATCAGAGACATTGGCAAAAAGGAAACGGCTGTCGGCATATTCTTCATCTTCCTCGCTTACGTCCACCTTGATGTCACGCATGTTTATGGTCATGGATGTGTTTCCGAAAAACTGAACTGTACGTGCAAAATAGTCGTCGTAGTCACGGTTCAAACCGCTGGAGATTTCCTGATACATGGAATACAAAACGGGATCCACGGTATTTGAGATGAGGGCATCAGATGCGTCAACTGCCTCGTATGGCTGCACTTCTCCAGAACGTACTGAACGGGCAAAGGACGAGACAGCTGAGGAAATAGCCGCCTCTCCGTTACCGAATACATCAGCCGTTACCGTATTGATGTCATCATCCACACCCAGAGAAGAGGCCGTAAGGTATTCAATATCGAATACTGCTGTCTTTGCACCCGCTTCCTTAAGACGCAAAAGTACGTCGGCGATTATATCCCTTGACCAGGGCCAGGAACCGTACTCATTAAGCGCCGTGTCACCGATGTCCACAAGCATGATGTCGTCAACCGTGTCAGGAGCCTTTGAGACCCCCAGCATCATGTCGTAAAAGCGGTAGTCCAGTTTCTGCTGAATATTTGTCGCAGCTAACCCTATACACAAGACGGTTATAAGTATTAATATCCAAACCGAGGTAAATCTTGTAAAAAATCCATTTTTTTTCTTCTTATCCATGACAAACATTATAACATATGTTATAATTATTTAATAGGTTAATCTTGAATATTTTACAAAGAGGATTGTATGAAAAGAAGTATTTTTTTATTTGCATTCCTGTTTTTGATTGCCGGAGCTGTAAGTGCACAGTCTGCTGACCGTGTAACTGAAATTCTCGGTGAAAAACAGGTCACCTATGGTGAGATAGCCTATCTTGCAGGTTCAGAGCTGAATCTGGTACAGGAAAAGACATCTTATGCTGATGCGCTGAAGATTGCCGTAGAAGCGGGAATCATCAAGGGAAATCCGGAAGCCACGGATCCTATCAGCTATGCGGGACTCGCCTTTGCATGCAGCAAGACATGGAACGTCAGCAAAAGCCTGTTCTATAAACTCTCCAACAGCCCGCGCTATGCATTCAAGCAGCTTCAGTCACTGGGCATCATTCCCTCAAACGCAGATCCCTCTCAGACTGTCAGCGGCCGCAATGCCCTTAACATCATAACGGCATGCATAGAAAAGTTTGACGCGGAAGGAGGAAAAGAATGAAGCTTATAAGAAAAATATCCGCAGCACTTCTGGGTCTTGTACTTGCATCCTCTGTATTTGCAGTTGATTTCGGCGGTGAGATTGAAAACAATACAAAACTCAGCACAAGGAATTTTGAGACATGGGGACTTTCACAGCAGGACGGTCTTACAGCATGGCTAAAAGTTCCGTTTAATGAGTCAGGAAACCTCTATCTTGCAACAGAGGGAACTCTTTTCCTAAACTGCAGCATACCTAACCTTTCAAATGCATCCAAGGGAAATGTTGACTTCCTTGTTAACATAGGTCTTTTCAAGCTGGGCGGAGTATTCAACATCGGTGACAATCTTCTTCAGCTGAATCTGGGACGCTTTTACCTGACAGACGTTACAGGTCTTGTTCTCTCACAGACGGCAGACGGAGTTCAGGGAGTCTTCACATCTGACTTTTTCAAGGCAAGCATCTATGGAGCATATACCGGATTTACAAATGCCAGGTTCGGAAGCATTAATGACAATCCTTCAAAATCCACTTACGTACCTGACTACAAGAAAGTATACAGCTTCAATTCTCCATACATCGTTACCGGAGCAACTTTCTCCGCACCATATCTCTTTGCAAACCAGACAGTCGGAGCTGAGGTTTACGGAATGTTCGGAACACCGGGACTCAGGGGCAACAACTCAGGCTATAACCGCACATACCTGACCCTCTTTATGAACGGTCCTATCGTAAAGAGCCTGTACTACACTCTGACAACGACGCTTGGATTCAACAACGGCGTATCCAACCTCACTGTTGGAACACTTTCATACTATCCAGACTTCAAGTCATCCTCAGTCTCACTCAACGCAAGCTATGCATCAGGCGAGACAGGCTCTATCAAGGCATTCAGGTCATTCAGCAGCAACACGGCAACATACGCCTCAAATTCTCCTGAATATTCAAATCTGCTCAAGGTAGGACTCAGGGGATCAATCAAGCCGATTGACAGCCTTTACACAACTCTTGGAAGCGACATAGTATTTGATGCAGGAAACGATACGGGATTCAGGGGCATTCAGTGGGATGCAACCGCAAGATATCAGGTATTCATGGATCTTCAGGTATCATTGACTGCAAAACAGTTCTTTGATTTCAAAGAGAATAAGAATAACAATACTTCATTTTCAATCAATGCCAGCCTGGCATTTTAAGGAGGAAATATATGAAAAAACTGAACAGGTTCATTGCATTTCTTTTTGTTCTGACATTTTCGATTGTATCAGCTTATGCTCTTGAGGCAAAAGTTGTTTCTGTAACCGGAAAGGTTGAGGTTCAGACTGGCGGCTCTTCATGGAAGACATTAAAGGCTGGAGACAAGATTACCAAGGGTTCTGTCATTTCCACAGGGTTTAAATCCTCTGCAAAGATTTCCATAGACAACACCACAGTTGATTTAGGTCCCCTTACCAGAATCACAGTGGAAAAACTTGCATCAAACAGTGCAAAGGACGAGACCAACCTTTATCTGGACACAGGCAAGGTTAAGGCTGAGGTAAAGAAGGATTCCGCAAAAAAAGTTGATTTCAAGGTAAGTTCTCCGGTTGCAACGGCTTCTGTACGTGGAACCATAATCGAGTACACAGCAGGCGGAACACTCAGGACATCAGAGGGAACAGGTGCAAAAGGAAAGGGAAAGCCACATGCAGAAATCGACACAACAGACGTACCAAGCGGATACCTTTCTGCAGACGGCAAGTCTACAGCAACCACACCGACAAAGGATATCAACGGAAGGCATGAAATCGCCGTATCAGAAGGTCAGATAAGCACAACTGATGCTCTCACAGGACTAGGCACAAACCCTCAGTCAGAACAGTTCACCCTGAGCCATGTATTTGGTCTTGACACTGGCAACCTCCTGTCCAGGGAAACAGGCATCACAAACAAGCCGGAGATTGACTTCGACGGACTTACAGCAGGCGACAGAAAAGGCGGCACAATGATTATTCCTGCAATTGTACGCTGGTAAATAACAGTCATTGCCGGACAGGATCCGGCAATCTTAACCATTCAAAAATCAAATGTTAGTGAAATACAATCACACGGATTTTATGCATATAATTCCGTGTGATTTTTTTTAGATCATTGTTTCTTATCTTAATTTGTCCTTTTTACAATTGGAAAAGTAAAATTTAGTTCACCATTTCTTACTTCTTGAGTTGTTTTCCCTGTATATTTTAACCCTTCCGCTGTGTTAACGGCAGTGACTGATACCGTCCATACTACACCATCTTGGCATGCATACCAAGGTATATCTTCAACTGCTATTCTATTTATCCACTCACCACTATTAAATTTCATGGTTGTTGAAAAATCACCTCTATTTGGACTAATTGTAATTGTATAAACAAGTGATTTATCACAAGCATAACCTAATTTTTCACCTTCACCTCTAACCTCGTCCGGGTAAGTCCATTTTGCGTATAAGGCCAAATCTTTTTTATAAGTTCCTGCTGTCCAGCCTGTTATTTCAGAGCCTGAATCATTCAAATACCAGCCTGTAAACTTATAATTCACCTTTGATAAACCAGTAAGAGTTACATCTTCGTTTTTCTGGTAGCTTTCTGGATTTTCATTCTGTAAGCCCATTGTATTGAAATACTCGATATTAAAAGTAGACCTTCCGCCTGAATCGTCTTCAGGCCCGTTAACCGAAGTACTGCAACCAATAAGAAGTCCCAGTGTCATT
>JAGADS010000074.1 GCA_017613485.1 Treponema sp. | reverse complement strand
CAGAATAAAAAGCAGAAGGAAACCCAGAAAATGATTGAGGCCCTCAAGAAGGGAGACAAAGTCATTACTATCGGCGGTATTCACGGTACAGTAGCTTCAACAAAGGAAAATACAATTATTGTAAAAGTTGATGACAATACCCGCATCGAATTCAACCGCACCGCTATTGCAACTGTTATTGTAGACAAACCAGCTGCAGCCCAGACTCAGGAAAAAGAGAAAAAGGGTCTTTTCGGCAAAAAATCTAAGGAAGATTCAATCGTTGCAGAAATAAAGGATAAGGACGAAGAAAAAACTTCAGGCTCAGAGGCAGATAAAGATGAATAAGCGCAGTCGTTTCATTTTGATTCTGGCAGTTCTTGCGCTGTGTTTTGTATTCCTGTGGCCGTCATTGAAATGGTATGCTCTTACGCCAAAGGAAGATCAGGCACTTGCATTGAGCTCGCTGGAAAATATCAAGGACTATTCAAGTGTAAAGGCAACAGATGATGTTGAGGCATTCAAGGCAAAGGTTAAGGCTGATGAAAACGCTCCTCTTGAACAGGATCAGCAGTGGCTTTTGAAAATTGCCAAAAAGAACTACAAGGCAATGGGTACTAAGATGCCGGAGAATGTAACTCTTCTGGATGTAATGCGTTCTTTCTCAACTGAGGATGAATTACGCACGGCAGTTGAAAGTCATTACAGGGATCAGATTCTTGATAACAAGGATACATATAAAAATTCAGTAAAGCTTGGTCTTGACTTGAGCGGTGGTATGAATGTCATCGTAAAGGCAGACCTTGATTCTGTTGTTACCGCAAAGGACGAGAGCAACGAAACTGATGATGCAACACTCAAGGAAAATGCAATGGCTCAGGCTATTGAAACCCTCTCAGGACGCATCGACCGCTTTGGTCTTTCATCTCCTACAATCAGACAGCAGGGTGACGACCGCATCTATATCGAAATTCCTGGAAGCGCTGAGGCTGACGAGATCAACTCAATCATTCAGGGACGCGGTATCCTTAACTTCCGTCTTGTTGATACAGAGGCAAGTTCTGCATTCGATACTTATTATGCCGCAAACCGTGCAAATACATTTGACAGTCAGGGCCGCCTGATAAATCCTTCAATTATTCCTGAAGACTGTGAGGTTCTCGGTGTTTATTCAACTGATGCATACGGTCTTGATCAGAGGGACGGTTACCTTGTAGTAAAGAAGGAAATCGTTCTTGACGGAAAGCACATCAAGTCAGCAAAAATCGGCTCTGAGGGAATTACAGGACGTCCGCAGGTAAGCTTTACGCTTGATGCTGAGGGAACTGTGATTTTCGGTGATTTTACTGCCGAAAACGTAAACAAGAATCTTGCAATCATAAGCGACAACCGTGTAAAGTCAAACGCAACAATCAGGGAAGCAATCCGTGGAGGACAAATCGCAATCACAGGATTCGGTCAGCAGGAGGCAGAGAACCTGGAGAAAGTTCTTCAGACAGCATGGCTTGACGTTCCTCTTGATGTAGAAAGCCAGCAGGTTTTGGGAGCTTCACTTGGTCAGAAAACAATACGTCAGGGTCTTATGGCTATTGCAATCGGTCTTGCAGCAATCATGCTCTTTATGCTTATCTGGTACAAGGGTGCCGGTATAAACGCATGTGTTGCACAGATACTTAACCTCTTTATCATGTTCAGTATCCTTTCTGCATTTAACTTTACCATCACATTGCCTTCTATTGCCGGTATGATTCTTACAATCGGTATGGCAGTTGATGCAAACGTAATTATATTTGAACGCATCAAAGAAGAACTCAGGCTTGGAAAAGACAGGGCATCAGCAATCTCTGCCGGATTCTCAAATGCTTTCTGGGCAATTCTTGACTCAAACATAACTACATTCATAGCAGCGGCCTTTATGTCTATGCTTGGTTCAGGTTCTATCCAGGGATTTGCATACAGCCTTTCTATCGGTGTTCTTTCCACTGTGTTTACGGCTCTTGTAGTTTCACGCCTTATGTTTGACGTTGGAACTGAGTCATTCCACAAAAAGAGAGTCAGCATCGGATGGGGGATTAAACAATGAAAAAGATTATTAAATTCAACAAGGCATTCCTCCCCTGTGCCATTTTGTCACTTTGTGTAATCATTGCCGGTGTTGTCGGCATGTTTGTCAGGGGAATTAATTTCAGCATCGATTTCGTTCCTGGTCTTGTAGAAGAAGTACGTGTAGCTCCATGCTCCATGGAAATCACTTATAAGGGGTCAGCATCTGTAGCAGTTGAAATGGACAGCACAAAACTGAGCCTTGTCATAAGCGGTGCCGGTGCAGATAACGAGACTCGTTCATTTACATTCGGTGAATATAATACTGTTTCAAAGATGGCAGGTGCATTGAGTTCTGTAGATGGTGTTACTGCAACTGTAATTGAGCAGGGAGACCGTGATTCTTATGATCTTTTTGCAAACAGTGTTGCAACTGCACGTCTTTCATCTGATGTTCCGTACAAGCTTTTTGTTCCTTCCGTAAATCCGGTTTCAATCGAGGAAGTTCGTGATGCCCTTAAAAACCTGAGTGTTTCAGTCAAGGAATTGGGTGGCGTTTCAGACCGCAGTTTCCAAATCCGTGCAAAAATACAGAAAGATGACAACACAAGCAGTCAGGAGCTTCAGTCTTCAATAATCGGTGCACTTCAGGCTAAGTTCGGAGCTGATAATGTTCCTGTCGTAAAGCAGGACTTTGTAGGTTCTTCTTGGTCTTCCTCACTTTTGGTAAGATCAATACTTCTTTCTGTTGTAACTGTGTTCTTAATCTGGCTTTATGCAACAATCCGATTCCACTGGGATTTTGCTCTCGGTGCGGTTATCGCCTTGATTCATGACTTCCTGATTATGTTCACATTCATCACATGGTTCCAGATTGAATTCTCAACGACAACACTGGCAGCTGTGCTTACAATCTTTGGTTACTCAATCAACGCCACTGTTGTTATCTTGGACCGTATGCGTGAGAACATCAAGACACTGCAGACAAAGAGCTTTACAGACATTATCAATACATCTTTGAGCGGAACTCTTTCACGTTCTATAATCACTACGATTACAACATTGTTTGCTTCAATTTCATTGTGGGTGTTCACGACAGGAGCAATCGAGTGTTTCGCCATCGTATTGACAATAGGTTTGATTTCGGGATGTTATTCTTCAATCTTCATCAGCTGTGGCTTCATTAACTGGACAAGACGCAAATGGCAGGGTGGAGAATGGGCCAAGCACACAAGACCTCATCCAGAGAAGAAAGCAGGTGTGTCTTTAGCATAAATTATTGTCACACGGATTCGAAACGCCTTACGGCGTTTCCTTGAAGAGATTCTGTTTGCTTTCAAGTGGAACTCTTGAATCTGTGTGACTAGTTTTTTAACTTAATCAATAATAAAACTCACGAAGACTCACATTCTTCCCATTCGAAAATAACAGTAAAACTTCAGATTAGCATAATCTCTTTTTAACGGCATCAATTACAAATTGCGGGGTAGAGGCTCCTGCGGTAATACCCACTTTTTCAAAATCAAAGAACTTTTCCGGAATCTCGGTCTCATCTTCTATCAGCTCTACGTTGGGACAATATTTTAATGCAAGATCCTTAAGCTGCTTGGTGTTTGCAGACTGTTTTCCGCCTACAACTAAAATGGCATCAACTTTTTTGGCAAGCTCCTCAAGTGATTTCTGTCTTTTTAATGTGGCATCACATATTGAGTTGAAAATCACTGCATCCGACTTCTTTCCCTTAATTGCTGTTGTAATCGCATCGTATTTTTCCGGGCTGAATGTTGTCTGCGAGATGAGGGCTGTTCTTTCTCTTAGCGGAATCACCTCGGTCTCATCACTGTTTTGGACGACATATAGTTTTCCTCCCTGGCTTGAATCAAAGAATCCCTCAAGGCTTTTTACCTCTCCATGATTCTTGTCTCCTGCGATGATTATGTCATATCCTTTTTTCGACCATTCCTCGACACGCTTCTGGCTTTGCTTTACCCTGGGGCATGTTGCGTCAATTATCACTGCATTCTGTTTCTGTAGGGTATCAATGTTTTTTGCGGTGGTTCCATGAGCTCTTATTACAACGGCATCTCCTGAGCTTACATTTTTAATCTCATCGTCCGAAAGAACTCTCATACCGCGCTCATTCAATTCTTTTAAGACAAGCGGATTGTGGATCAGGGGACCTAGAGTATATAGCTTTGAGTTTTCTTTTTTCTCACCTATGGTTTTTAACGCAAGGTTTACGGCACGTTCAACTCCCATGCAGTAACCTAAAACCGAAGCCGTGAATATTTCCATGGCATAAGTATAGCATAAAAAACAGGGAACTTCCATAAAAAAAATATTTATGATATATTACTTGCATTAAAGCATGGCGAAAGCTGTGAATTAATTTTATATCAGGAGCAGAAAATGGCAAAGACTATTGATTACAAGAAAGCCGGTGTTGACGTGAACGAAGGATACAAGGCTGTGGACAAATACAAGAAGCAGTCCCAGCGTACAAGAATCCCCGGTCAGCTGACAGATCTTGGTGCATTCAACGGAATGTTTGCGGTTCCAAAGGGAATGAAAAATCCGGTTGTTGTAAGCGGTACTGATGGTGTGGGAACAAAGCTGGACATTGCATTCAAGCTAGGCATCTATGATACTGTCGGAATTGACTGTGTTGCCATGAGTGTAAATGACATACTCTGCTCCGGTGTTCAGACTTCATTTTTCCTTGATTACATTGCATGCGGTAAACTGGAGTCAAAGATTGCAGGTGAGCTTGTAAAGGGTGTTACCGACGGATGTGTTGAAAGCGGTTGTGCCCTGCTTGGAGGTGAGACTGCCGAGATGCCCGGATTCTATGATGAGGGGAAATATGACCTTGCAGGATTCGGTGTCGGTATCGTGGAAAAATCAGACATAATCGACGGAAGCAAGATAAAGGAAGGTGATGTTTTGATTGGTCTTTCTTCTACCGGAACACATTCTAACGGATATTCACTTATCAGGAAGCTTGTAAAGAATTTCAAGGATCCATTTATCGAGAACGGAAAGAAAACAAATAAAACAATCGGTGAGGTTTTGCTTACTCCGACACGCATCTATGTAAAGCCGGTCATGGAAGTGCTCAAGAAATACCGCTCTTCAGTTCATGGAATGGTCCATATCACAGGCGGTGGTTTTTACGAGAATGTTCCGCGCATGTTCCCCCATGCAAAAGAAGGAAAGAAACAGCTTGTTGCAGTAATCAAGAAGAACAGCTGGAAAGTGCCTTCTATTTTTGACGAATTGATCCGTCGTGGAGCAGATCCAAAGAATGTGTATTCAACATTCAACATGGGAATCGGTTTTGTCCTTGCCGTAAGCAAAAAGGATGCCCCACAGATCCTTAAGATGTTCAACAAGAATGCAAAGAAATATCACAAGGCCGGAATCCCCGACATGGTTGCCTACGAGATCGGTCATGTGGGACATACAGACAAGGTAATCAAGGGCGAGTTCAAGGGTAATAAGGAAATGACCCGCTTTGAGGACTAGGATTTAATTCAGTTTATTTACCTGGAAACAGCCAGCCGATGTTCTGGGTTTTCAGATTGAATTCACTCATGCATACGTCATCAGCATCTGCCTTGTAAATCTTGGTGGTGTTGATGACGTAATAATTTTTGCCCTCAGTAAACGGAAGGAATACGCTTTGGGACTTGAACTGATAGTCATTCAGCGTGAATGTGTATGTTTCCTTTTTTGCAGAGTTGATGTTCTCGCTTGCCTCTGCCGTGAGTGCCGCAATCCTGTTTGATCCGAAATATGAAGTTCTTGAGGAAGCGTCACCGTTTATTATTGAGGCCTCCTTTATGCGAAGCTTGCCGTTTTGTTTTGTCCATGTTGTGTCTGTCTTAAAGCTGAACGCAAGCGTAATGAAATTCTCCTCCGCGTTTTCCCTGTAGCATGTGTCTGGATCCCCGTCGAATGCAGAAAGAATCGAATATTTCAGGGGTGCATTTGAGTCAACCAGGAAATCGGATGCGGATATTGTCAGGATGAATCTGTCGCTGGAAAAAACATTTGAGCCGCCGTTTGCGTTTATAAGGGTATACTGTGCGCTTTGCTTTGCGTAGTAATGACCGTTTCGTGTCCTGGGGCTTATTTTAGTAAGGCCATCCTTCATCATGCCGATTGCAACAGGAAGAGAGAAAGTTCCATGAATCACGGCAACATCTTCGTTTGCACTGAACAGAAGAAAATCAGAGTAGTATACGTTAAGACCGTTCAGCCCCAGATTCTGCCATTGTCCAAAAACATCAGATGCAATGTAGGAATAGTCATTTCCTTTTTTTTCAAGTATAACCTGAAGGATTGAATTGACAGGAGAAGAAAGCCAGTAGTATTCGGATTCAGAGAATTGACCGTCCTCCACTTTCCATTGCCCTGTAAGGCCTAGCTCGCTGGATGTGACAAACACGCGGTAAAAAAGCCTGTCACTGACTCTCTGTGTATATACGGTATAAAAAGAAAAATCAGTTCCGAGATTAAAAGTTCTCTTGGAGTTTTCCAGTAAAGCTGCACAATCCTGAACAAGTTCCTCTGTCTGAGAGTCAGAAAGCCTGTTGAGCTTAGAATAATTATGCGGAAGCATGTTCTTTAGCTCAGGCGATGCCGCCCAGATATTAAAAGTTCCCAGCAATAAAAGAAAGAAAATCCCAATACGTTTCATCCCATCCCCCTGTAACATTATAACATACATAGATTATACCAAGTTACACCCCTGCATACAAGGCATGTTTCCGTCAATCTTTTTTACAAAAAAAATAAGCAGAAAGCTCCAAATCTCTTGACATTTTTCCCGTTTTTCTATAATATAATTTTATCACTTATCAAGCTCCCTTAGCTCAGGTGGTAGAGCAACGGACTGTTAATCCGTGTGTCGCTGGTTCAAACCCAGCAGGGGGCGTTTTTTTATTTTAAATCCAAAAGAAATAATCATATACAAAAAACAGTTGCCGGGTTTGAAGCGGAGGGAGCGCCGACCAGGTGGGAGGAAAAGGCTGCATGGAGGCAGCCGACAGCGACCAGAGCCGGCCCGGAGATGAAAAACATGGAGGTTTGGCATCGGAGGGCAAACCCAGCAGGGGGCGATTTTTTATTTTAAATCCAAAAGAAATAATCATAAACAAAAAACAGTTGCTGGGTTTGAAGCCTCGGGAGCGCCGACCATTCAAGGCAATTCCGTTGATTTGTTCTTTCAAAAAATCCTTTTCCGTGGTAAAATCAAATAATGGAGGTGTTGCAATGATTTCTATTCCGGCATATTTTGACGGCAATACAGTCAGACCGATTGGAGAATACACTTTTGAGAAAAATCAAAAATTGCTCATAACTGTTCTAGAAGAAAACAATGTGGACCGGGCTACAGGTATAAAGGCTTTGCGGGGCTGCCTTTCCCAATATGCGAATCCTGAACTGATTAAGAAGGAAAAAGATGCTTGGAAAGCGGCTATGGAGGAAAAACATGGTCTACGCTGATGCAAATATTTTTCTGCGCTTCATCTTAAATGACAATGCAGAAATGGCAGATTATGCTGAAAAGATGCTGGAAAATGAAGAAGTATATCTTTTGCATGAGGTTATTTCTGAAATGGTTTATGTATTGGACAAAGTTTACAAGACAAGCCGGAAAGATATAAATAAAAAGCTTTGTATGCTCTTGAAATATACAACTACGACAGATCAAAATGTTATGGAATATGCCTTGCAGATATACGGAGATTCAAAACTTGATTTTGTTGATTGCATACTTTGTGCATATTACCGAATAAAAAATATTAAAGTTGAAACATTTGATAAAAAGTTAAGAAAAAATTTAATCAATCTTTTACCAGATTAGTAAAGGTTGAGAATATAACCGACTTACGCAAACAGAGGTTAAAAAATGTCAGAAGATAAAGTAATAAGTTTTGGAAACAAACAGGTAGAAATAACAAATAGAACGGAAAAAGGAAAAAGTGCCGACCAGGGGTTGTTTTATCCCCCGGCCGCAGGATGATTATTTAAGAGTGTCTTTGATTGCCTGATATACAGGTTTCTTGTTCATGGTATTGTCGTAGATACAGGGGTTTCCATAGCCTGGGAAAGTTCCCGGTACCCAAGTGTCCTTGTCGCTAAGACCCCAGACAATAAATGTCTTTACATTCGGTTCTGTCTTTGCAATATCAACAAGGGCAGTGTAAATCTCTGTCTGTTTTTTGATTTCATTCTCGTCCTTTGCTTTTCTGTCCGGCATTCTTACGTCAACTTCGCTGAATGAAACGTCAATACCGATGTCTGCATAGCGCTTTACGTTTGCACGGATTGCCTCTTTGTCAAATGGAAGGTCTGTTGCAAGATGGAGCTGCATGCCGACACCGTCAATAGGCACACCCTCGTCAACATATTTCTTGACAAGGTTGAACATGGCTTCAGACTTTGCATATCCCAGGTTCTCGTTGTTGTATTCGTTAAGATAGAGCTTTGCATCAGGATCGGCCGCTCTTGCTGTTTTTAAGGCATGGGCAATATAATCTTCACCCATAAGGTTGTACCAGATTGTTTTACGGAAAGAACCGTCTTCCTCGAACATTTCATTTACGACATCATAATAGGCAATCTTACCCTTGTAGCGTTCCATGATTGTCTTTATATGGTCATCCATTACGGCAGTGGCTTCTTCTTTTGTTTCCATCCTGTTCAAGAATGAGGAATTCTGATTATGCCAGAAGAGTGTGTGGAATTTGATGGAGATTTTGTTTTCCTGCCCGAACTCGACGATTTTGTCAACATCATTCCAGTTCCAGAAAGTCTGCTTGGGGTGTATGTTTACCCATTTCATTGAATTTTCACTTACTATGACGCTGGAAAAATCCTTGATTCTTTCCTGTCCTTCTGGTGCATAAAAGTCATTTCCCACTGCTGTTCCTGTCTCCAGTTTATATTTTGCGGCAAGCTGTGGAATTGTTTTTTCCTTACATGATGTAAGTGCGAATAAAAGTGCGGCTGTCACGACGGTCAATAATAATTTTTTCATAAAAACTCCTTAACTGTTATACATGAGGCATCATGCATTGTGTTTATATATTTTGATTTTATTTACCTTACCCTTGATATCGGTTTCATCAACAAATGTAACCGGTATTGTGTCAGGGAAAAGATCAACTGTTGCCTGGCTTATCAGAAGGTCTATTGAATATTTCTTGCAAAGGCTTTCTATTCTGCTTGCTGTGTTTACTGTGTCACCGATGACCGTATATTCAAGGCGGTTTGGAGTTCCGACATTTCCTGCCAGTGCTTTTCCTGAATTAAGGCCGATTCCAAAATTTATCTCGGGTAATCCTTCCTTGATGAATTCCTCGTTTACTTTTTTAAGCTGCTTCTTCATCTGCAGTGCGGCTTTGAGTGCATCCTCTGCATGTGTTGAAGAATGTAAGGGCACCCCGAATACTGCCATGATGGCATCTCCGATATACTTGTTTATGATTCCCTTGTTTTCTGTAATTGGTTTTTCAAGTGCAGTAAAATATCTGTTCAGAAGCGAAACCATTTGATGTGGCTCCAACTGTTCAGATATTGTCGTAAAGCCTCGTATGTCACAGAAAAGGACCGTGACCTCCATTTCAGTTCCGCCAAGCTCAGGATTGTCAGATAAAAGATAATCCCTTATCTGCGGGTCAACGATTTTTCCAAAGGTGCTGTGGATTTGTGCCATTTTCTCTGTCGTGCTGATTATGTGGTCAACATAGCCCTTGGTGTCTTCCGTGACTTTTAGGAAAGCATGGTAAAGGTTTTCAACTTCATCACCTGTGTGAATGTCAAGTTTCCTTATTTTCTCTATGTTCTCAGAAAGAGAGTCATTTCCCTTGTATGCAAATTCGCTTGACCTGAGCGTAATCGAGTTGATTGGATAAACGACATTGTAATCTATGAACCATACGACAATCGCAATAATGAGGATTACAAAGCCAAGGAAAAGGAATACCATCTTTGAGAAAAAATCAATCTGGTTTTTTGCAAGAATTGACATGTCGATGTCTGTTCCAACATAGCACACACAGTTCCCATTGCTGTCCAAAACAGGAGTATATGTTGTAAGAAGCCAGCCGAATGAGTCGTTAGAAATGACAGGCTTAATCTCTTTCCCTTCCAGTAAGTCAGAAAGCATAGGTACGAATGATTCGTCAAATGGAATTATTTCACCGGGATTGCTTCCGATTACCTCCTCAGTGTCAAGATCAAAAACAACATGGCATCCGTCTTCCCTTATCTGATAAACATAAAGGTATTCGATATCATGAACGGCATCACGGATAAGCTGAAGTGCTTCTTCTGTTGCAAGATATCCTTTTGCTGTCTCACCGTTTTCAAGATAATCATCAACCCTGTTAGGATCAATTAAAGATGCAGCCTGTTTCCCGACTCCAAATGCAATCTGGGAATATTTGTCTATCAATGTGGTCTTGTAAATGAAAAAACTTATCAACGTAGCTGCCACCGCAAGAACCGAAAGACCTGCCGTCAAAAGCCAGATAATCTTTGACCGGAGCAAAATAGAGCGGCATTTTATTTTCTTGATTTCATCTATTTCATCGTGGCTAAGTGGTGCCTGCCTCCATCCTCGCAGATGCAGGGTAGAAAGAAAATCTTCTGGGACAAACCTCAGTATCATAACCACGGCAACAACAGAAATGGTCTTGTCCGCAAGATCATAAATCAAGTCTGTAAAAAAACCGGAAGTTTTAAAAGTTGAAAAGAGAATTGGAAGAAGACCGCCTATGCCGCCTCCAATAAGTGAAAGCAAAATTACAAATAAAAATATTTTCCAAGGTTTTTTAAGAAATCCCCTGTTGGCAAGGAAGGTTGAAGTTATCGCTATCAGGACATTGAGTACAGCATAATATATGGAGCTGAAGTTAGACATGCCCTTAAGCATGTTAGTCATAAGGCCTACAAAAATTCCCGGCAGATAGCCTCCGACAGTTGCCGCAAGAATTGTTCCTATTGTATCAAGCCATATTGGAAATTGAAGAAGAATTGCAACTTTAGAAAGCACGAAATTCAGTGCAATGCAGATTATGATAAACCAGATGATTCTGATAAGGTTGTGATTTAATTCTTTTTTATAATCTCTGACATCTGCCATACGGTTATACTTTCCTCTTTCTTTTATTGTATAACCGCGGCTTTTATGTGTCAAGTTTTAAATTTCTATTCCTCAATCTTGCTGAGCTTTGATTTTTTATTCTCCACAAGATAGATGCTTCCAAGAATTGCGGCTGTAAGAATGACGGCTCCTATGATTTCCCACAGGCCGTTTGTAAGCAGGGTTGCCGCCAGAATCACAAAATATCCCTTTATGCCGGAAAGACCTTCTGCTGAAAAACCGAATTTCACAAGTGTGTCTGTCATTCCCACAAGAAGATCCTGTGCGTAGAAAATATAGATTGCACCCATGACGCAGACTGTGTTTGTGAGTGTTCCGAATGCTGATGCAATTGTTCCGCTTATGACACGCGGCATTTTTGGAATTGCATTGAACAGCTTGTTTATGAGATATGTTACAATCGGGATAATCAGACGGGGTACAATTGAAACCATCGGATTAAGGAAGAAGGGATTTGATCCTCCTCCTGAAATTACGGCCTGAATCAAGCTTGTGACACCGAAAATAAGTGCGACACCAAGACCTGGAATAAGTCCTGCAAGAATTGTTGCAAGTATGGCAGGTATGTGCATGATTGTGATTGCAATAAAGCCGCCGATGGAGATATACCCAAGATGAGTAAACATGAGAACAAGCGAAAGTGCTCCGAAAATTCCTGTTACTGCGATTTTATAGTTAAGTGAACGGTTGACTTTTGGTTTTACCTGATTCATTCTGTACCTCTAAAAAAATAAAATATTAAAACGATTATACCCAAAAGACAAAAAAAATCAATAAGGCTATAAATTGAATTTTTCTGCTAAATTCGATATACTTTTTGCATGTCTTTTTATGAATCATTTGATGTTGCTGTTGTCGGTGCAGGTCATGCCGGAATAGAAGCAGCCCTTGCATGCGCGCACATGGGATTAAAAACTGTCCTTATAACGCAGTCTCTTGATGCAGTTGCCAGAATGAGCTGCAATCCTTCTATCGGTGGAATCGCAAAGGGAAACATAGTCCGCGAGATAGATGCCCTGGGTGGAGTAATGGCAAAACTTATTGACCGCTCAATGATTCAGTACAGGCTCTTGAACCGAAGTAGGGGTCCTGCAGTTCAGGCTCCAAGATCTCAGGCAGATAAAGTCCTTTATTCACAGCTTGCTCGTAAAACCGTGGAGACAACAGAGAACTTAAGCACATTGATGGACACTGTTGTTGACATACTTACAACATCTTCCTCAACACCTCTTCCGCCAAACACAGAGTCAGCCGCAGAATACGGAAGCATACCGGGAGAAAAACGAGGGTCTGCTGATTATAAATATGCAACTTCCGCCGCTAAAAGCTCAATGAGGCAAAAGGTAATCGGCCTTGTGACAGAGAGGGGAAGGATCATCCCGGTGCGTTCAATTGTGCTTACTACAGGTACATTTTTGGGAGGACGCATTTTTATAGGTGAATATGATGCTCCGTGCGGTCGTCTGGGAGAAGCAGGTGCATTCGGTTTGACAGAGAGCCTTAACCGCCTGGGATTTACTACGGGAAGATTAAAGACAGGAACACCGCCAAGAATCCTTCGCCACACAGTTGATTTTTCACAGCTTGAGATTCAGGATGGAGATGAGGAAGTCATTCCGTTCAGCTTTGATGATGAGGAAGTTGAGCGTCCCATGGTTCCATGCCACATGGTTTACACAAATGAGCGCACGCATGAGATAATCAGGAATAACATTTCACGCTCGCCGTTGTATTCAGGAAAAATAAGCGGAGTAGGCCCGCGATATTGTCCCTCTATTGAAGACAAGGTAATGCGTTTTCCTGAGAGGGAAAGACATCAGATATTTGTTGAGCCGGAAGGCCTTGAGACAGATGAGATTTATCTTAACGGACTATCTTCTTCATTGCCGGAGGAAGTTCAGGATGCATTCCTGAGGACGATGACAGGCTTTGAAAAATGTACAGTAAGCCGTCCAGGTTATGCAGTTGAATATGACTATGTTGAGCCGACACAGCTTTTCCCATCTCTTGAGACAAAGAGGGTTGCAGGTCTTTTTAACGCAGGCCAGATAAACGGAACATCCGGTTACGAGGAGGCAGCGGGGCAGGGGCTTGTTGCAGGAATCAACGCAGGTCTTTATGCACGCTCTCACATTTCATTGTGCGGTCCACTCTGTTTCTCTGATTCAAGTCTTGGATCTTCTCCTTCTTCATGTGAGGATGGACACTTTCAGGCAAAGATGAAGATGAATGACGATGACCTGAAGCTTTTTGCGGAAATCTCTGAGAGGGAGACACAGGCTCTTTCTAAAAAAATAGAGAATGAGATGGTAGGCGCAGGCTTCTATACATTCAACAAGATACCGGAATATGAGCCCTTGATTCTTGGACGTGACGAGGCATATATAGGTGTCTTGATTGATGACCTTGTGACTCTTGGAACAAAAGAGCCGTACAGGATGTTCACCGCCCGTGCTGAATACCGCCTTAAGCTAAGACATGACACATGCGACAGACGCTTACGTGAAAAGGGATATAAGGTCGGCTTGATTACACAAGCACAGATGGAAGCTCTTACGAAAAAATATGAGGCAGTTGATGCCGCCATGAAATATCTTGACAAACATCCAGATGCAGAGAATCCGGGTGACTTTACCGGGCTTGAATGGACACTTGCACAGGAAGACTTTAAATACCGCTATTACATAGAAAAGCAGGATGCCAGGGTAGCAAAAATGCACCGCATGGAGAATGCAAAAATCCCCGCCAATTTTGACTATGGCAAGGTTGTTGCCTTAAGCTCAGAAAGCCGTGCCAAGCTAGAGAAAGTACGTCCGCTCACCCTGGGGCAGGCATCCAGAATAAGCGGAATCAGAAACAGCGATATAATGCTCCTTATGGTGTATTTGCATTAAAGTGTCTATTTCAGCAGTCTTTCCTCAAGCTCTGAGACAAGAGAAGCAAATGTATCGAGTGCGGCCTGCACCGGTTCTGTACTTGTCATGTCAACACCGGCAACCTTCAGGCTTTCAATCGGGTAACGTGAGCCTCCGCTCTTAAGGAACTTAAAGTAGTCATCCCTTTCTTTCTCGCCGCCAGTGGTAACACGCTTTGCAAGTGCAAGGGAAGCGGAAATACCAGTGGCATACTTGTACACATAGAATGCATTGTAGAAGTGTGGAATGCGAAGCCCCTCCATGTCGCTTGATTTCTCAAAATGCATCTCAGGTCCAAAGTAAAGCTCAAGCAGTTCCCTGTAAATTGAACGGATGCTGTCGGTTGTAAGCGGAATGCCCTGCTCTACATTCTGATGGGTCTTAAGCTCAAACTCTGCAAACATTGTCTGACGGTGAAGTGTGGCAAGAATGTCATTGGCCCTCATGGAAAGAAGGTATTTTACAAGCTCATCGTTGCCCTTTTCCTTTGCATCTTTTAAGAGATACTCAAATACAAGCTCCTCGTTGAATGTAGAAGCGACCTCTGCCTCGAAAATCGTGTACTCATAGCACATGAAAGGATTGTTGTGGACACTGTACCATGAATGCATTGAATGGCCGCCCTCGTGTGCCATTGTGTAGACATCACGCAGAGTCTCATCATCGTAATTAAGAAGAATGTAAGGATAACCCCTGTAACACCCGGATGAGAATGCGCCTGAATTCTTTCCCTTGTTCTCATATCGGTCTGTCCATCCGTTCAGAAGACCGTTGCACAATGTGTCTGTGTATTCCTTGCCGAGTACTGCCAGTGCCTTGCGGACTATTTCTACAGATTCCTCGTAGGTGATGTGTGTCTTGACTGATTTTACAAGCGGAACATAAACATCGTAATGTCTGAGCTCGTCAACACCGAGTGCCTTTTTTCTTAGCGTGTAAAAACGGTGGAGTACATCAAGATTCTTGTGGACGGTTTCAATCAAGTTTGTGTAGACTTCCAGCGGTACCTTGTTTCCGTAAAGTGCTGCCTCCAGCGTGGATTTATATCCCCTTGCGCGTGAATGGAATACATCGTTGGCAACTGAGCCTGAATAAAGGGCGGCAAGTGTGTTTGCGTGTCCCTCATATACATTGTAGAATTTATCGTAGGCCTCTTTGCGTACCTCACGGTTCTGGTTCTCAAGGAAATTGCTCCATGTTCCGTGCGTCAAAGGAAGGTCTTTCCCGTCAACTTTTACAGTTCCGAAATTCATGTCCACATCGTTTAGGAGGCTGAATGCAGAGCTTGCGGTTTGTCCTGATTCAGATTGAAGTGCAAGAAGCTTCTCCTCTTTTTCTGAAAGCACGTATGGTTTTCTGTGGAGATGTTTTTTGATATAGATCCTAAAATCCTTGAACTCATCTTCCTCTATCCATTTGTTGATTTTTTCATCAGGTATAGAAAGAAGCTCAGGAACATAAAAACTGGTTGCGGCTCCTGCCTGTGTGTAGGCCATCATGGCACGGTTAACCATATCCTGTGCCTTGCTGTCACTCTGGTCGGATTCATTTATCAGGTTTGCATAATGATAGACGTTTTCCAAAAGCATGTCCAACGCCTGATCTGCCTTTAATGCCTCAAGCAAGACTTCCTTGCCTTCTGAAAGCCTGCCCTTAAACGAGACAAGTTTTTCTGCCGCAACAGGAATTGCCTTGAGGTCAGCTTCCCATTCATCATCTGATTTGTAAATTGAAGAAAGGTCCCACTTGTATTCCTGGGGAACGTCCTTTCGTAATGGTATAGTTTCTTTGCTCATGGTGTTAGTTTATCACAACTAGGACTTTTTGCATATACCCAAGAGGAGGTGTGGAAGGCAAGTG
>JAGADS010000073.1 GCA_017613485.1 Treponema sp. | reverse complement strand
ATTATCAACAACAAACACCTCATCAGAATAATCATAGTCTGAATATGTAACTTCATCCTGTGAGTCAGCTCCAATAGGTATTATGTCATCATCAGAATACTCAGCCTCATCTGCATCCGAAAAAACCGTCAGCGGAATATCCACACTATCCTGAGCAATACACAAGACAAGAGGTGCCAAGGCAAACATCGTTATCGAAATCAATCTTTGAAAAATCTTTTTCATTCTGTACCCCTTAAAACTCCACTCAAATGTCAGTTAAAAAAATACGCCAGTATGCAGACAACAATCGGACCGCCAATAAGAAGAGAAAGAAGGAATTTGATAAAGAAGCGTCCCACCGCCTTTCCCTTGCTTACAGGAAGATTACCCACAACTTTTCCAGTCTGTCCATTTACCGCAAACAGAAAACGTTTTTCATCCCATTGTGTGTAAAGAAGATAAACAGGCAATAGACCATAATGCACTGTTCCCTTTTCAAGAACAATATGCTTGCTTGCAAGTGAACATGTATCGTATCCTTTCACTGAAGACCTTAGTATGTTAAGACATGTCTGACAACATCGTGTATTTGCACGACCAATGCTGTCGTCAATTGAAACGTCATATTTATCTGCAAGATAGCCCGGAAGATAGGCTGTGGAAAAATCTTTTATTTCATCATAATCAAATGGCTCAAGCGAATCCATCATGTCATCTGGCATTTTCTCGGAGGCATCCACCGGTACCATGGAAAAAGGAATGTCTGCATCACGAACACATTCAAAATGGCGTGTCGTCGTAATTTTATAATCCCCGGAATAATGGGAAGTTGATGTTGTTGTGTTGAACACCGCATGTCCCCTGGCAACACCGTCAAAAAACCAGAATGGAACATAAATGCCCTTTATCTCCTGAAGGTGATTTTCCTCCGCAAAAAGTTTTGGCAGAAGTTTTTTCCCATGATAGAAATCCTTGAGTTTGTCGATTGCCTGCTATTTCTTTAGCTTGAAGGGAATAATATAGTCAGGCCGCAGTGTTCCGTTGAACTGTGTTTCTATGACTGTCGGATTATCGCAATAGGGACAGCTTGTTGCCGCAGTGGTTGCCTCGCACAGGATTACCGCACCGCATGAAGGACAGTTGTATTCCCTCATCTTGCCTGCATCTTCGCCCCAGTCCTCTGTAAGGTTGTCCGTGTTCCAGCCCGATTCCTGTCCGTCAAAAGCCGCATCACCTGTATCCGCTGACTCCTCTGGCTTTTCTGGTTCAGCACTTTCCTGGGTACCGTATGCATTTTCTATCTGCTCTATGTCAAATTTACTGTCACAATACTCGCAGATTACTTTTCCACTTGCAGGATCAAACCTTAATCCGCCGCCACAAGCAAGGCACTTATAATTCTGTATGTCCATTTTAACTGAAAAAAAAAATTCCTCTGTATTTAAAATAAATAAGGGGCTATCAAAAAAGTCTGATTTGTCATTGCAGGACTAGATCCGGCAATCTACGAACTTATTTGATAACCCCTAAATAATTCATTGTTACTGAACTATATCGCCGTCATCAAACGGATCACCGCATTCCGGGCAGAACTTCGGTGGATGAGCAGGATCTTCCGGTTCCCATCCGCACTTGTCGCACTTGTACTGTGGCTCACCTGCCGGCTTTTTGGCTCCACAGTTACCGCAGAATTTTCCTTTGTTCTGGGTTCCGCAAGAGCATGTCCAGAATCCACCTGCTGCTGGCTTTGGTTTTCCACATTCAGGACAGAATTTTCCGCTTGCCATTGCACCGCAAGAGCACTTCCATGAATCGGCTCCACCCTGAGGCGCTGCTCCTCCTCCCTGTGGGGCTGCCTGAGCCTGCTGCTGTGCTGCCATGCCATAAAGATTCTGAGCATTCATGCCACCAGCCATACCTGCCATGCCCATACCCATGAAAGCACCCATTGAACCGTTTGTATTGCTTGCTGCCAGCTTCATAGCCTCTGCCTGTGCACTGACAAGGCTTCCTGCGCCAAGACGTGCATCAAGAGCATAGTCAATCTCTTCTTGCCTGCGCTGGAGTCTTTCAACATCTTTTTCATCTGCCGTAACTGACGCAACTGCAAATGATACAATCTCGAGACCACGAAGCTTCCGCCATTTCTCAGAAAGAACAGAGTTCAATGACTCAGCAATTTCCGTTGTGTGTGCGGGGAGTGTATCATAGAATATTCCCTTTTCAGAAATCATCGCCAATGCAGGCTGCAGGGCTGTTCTAAGCTCGTCCTTCAACATGCTGTCGATATTATCGCGGGTATAGTCTGATGTAACATTACCGCAGACATTCGTATAGAATGAAATAGGATCACAGATATGATAGCTGTATTCACCAAAGCACTTGATGCCTATAGTCAGCTTATTTCCAGTACGCTCATCCAAAACAACACGGAATGGAACAGGAGCTGCCGTACCGTATTTGTTACCAAGGATTTCCTTTGTATTGACATAATAAACGCGCTGATCCTTTGGAGGCTCACCACCAAAAGTAAAACGGCGTCCGATATCCTTGAAGGTATCCAGAATGCCTTTACCAAGCTTACCTGCAAAGATGGATGGTGAAGTTGAAGAATCATATACAAATTCACCTGGTTCTGCACAGAGCTCAGCAACTTTTCCGTTGTCAACAATAATCATACACTGTCCGTCGGCAACAGCGATTACTGATCCCTTAGAAATGATGTTGTCTGTACCCTTTGTGTTGGAAGAACGACCACCTGTCCTTTTTACGCCCTTTGTTACAAGAACATCAGCTGGCATCGCTTCGCAATAAAAGTACTCCTTCCACTGATCTGCAAGGTTTCCGGCTATTGCACCCATACCTGCCTGTAAAAGTCCCATATTAACCTCCGCATTTTGTTAAGACCAAAATTTCTGAATAGATACTTTCAATTATAATGGTTTTTTTTGATTTATCAAGTTTTTTTTTAGTCCATAAGCGCGTAAATTTAAAAAATATTGCAAGCAGTAAAATCTCTTGTTCTAAACCATTCACTGATATATAATTATGGCATGAAGAAAAAGATCATTATTCCTCTTTTTTTTATCATTTTCCTGGCAGCCAGTGCTTTTGTTATAAAACATTATCTCTATCAGCGAAAGCCAATGGATTTTACTTTTGACGCGGCATACTGGTGGGCAGAAGGAACAGAATCTGACAGCGGTTTTATTTATGAGGAGGTTCCGGCGGGTTTCTGCTATTTCCTTTATATACCGGAGAAATACCGAAAGGACAAGGACAATCAGGATGCAAAGCTTCCGTTAATAGTTACTTTTCATGGCTCTGACGAAAAAGGCAGGGCTTCAAAATATGGACGGATTTTTACTGATAAAAGTTTTCAGGAGCGGGCTGGGAAAAACGGAGCGGCAGTCCTGTCGATAATGTCACGTGCAAACTATTTTACGGATCCGGCAAGCACAAGCCTTTTGATTCAGAACATCTGCCTTAAAAACGAATGCATAGACCGCACAAACATAATTGCTTACGGATTCTCTCAGGGGGCGAATTTCGTGGTTGAGCTTGCATGTCATGAACCTAGGCTTTTCCGTGGAGTTGTATCAGGAAGCGGTTTTTATCAGATGAAGACATCCGAGCTGCTTACGGTTCTGCCCATTCAATTCTACTTTGCGACATCCAGAAATGACAGCGGTATTTTTGAGCAGGGAAGCCCTACAGGTAAGTTATGTGCGAAACATTGCAGGAATTCCCGCTATGTTGAATATGAAACAAGGGGACACTTTTTTGTTGAGCTAAAAGACAAGACAGGAAGAAAAAACAAGGATGGAAGTGAAGAGACTTTTCTGGACTGGATCTCTGGCGTAGTCAATCCTGAACTGTAACCATAAATCCAGCCTAAAGCCTTCATCTAGCAGCAACCCCATTGGGCATAATATGCATCCAGCTCTTTTTTAAGCTCTTCTGTAATTATTCCACCAGGAACATACAGGTGCTCCACGACCTCTTCCATCGTAACAATGGCACTGACCGGGAATCCGTATTTTGCTTCAATTACCTCAAGGGCATTTTTTGTTGACTCCAAGGCTTTTTCCATGCGGTTAAGGCTTATCATCTCGCCAAGGATTTTAACTTTTGCCTGTGCCTGTACAATCGGGATGGTCTCGTCTATGGATTTGCCGCTTGTGGTTACATCCTCAATTATGACCAATCTGTCACCATCTTTTAAATCTGTACCCAAAAGCATGCCTTTATCCGCACCGTGATCCTTAACTTCCTTACGGTTGGAGCAGTATCGGATTTCCTTGCCGTACAGCCTGCTGTATGCCATGACAGTAGACACACTCAACGGAATGCCCTTGTAGGCAGGACCAAAAAGCACGTCAAAATCATCACCAAACCTGTCGTGAATTGCCTTTGCATAGAATTCGCCCAGTTTTGTAAGCTGAGTTCCTGTGACGTATGCACCTGCATTCATGTAAAAAGGAGATTTTCGGCCGCTTTTTAATATGAATGACCCGAACTTAAGCACCTGGCTTTGCACCATAAAATCAATAAAATCTTTCTTGTATTGTTCCATGGCTTTATTATAATCAATTTTGTTTTTTTCGGCTATATCATGCTTCTAAAACAGCGCCTTTATACATGCATTGTTCGGCTTAAAATCAATTCCTATTGTTTTTGCTGTGGAAGGATCTGCCAAATCAAGCCATTGTCCGTTGAACAGAACAAAAGATTCCCCTTTACCGGACTCAACCTTGAATTCATAAGAATCGAAATTCCAGCCTTCACCTTCAACACAGGCCTCTCCGCTGTAAGTTACCGCAACCTGAAAATCCTCTACAGAAACTTTTTTAGGAAGTTTTGCAACATGATAGCCTGGATAATCATAGGTAATTTCCGTGCTTGCCAGAAGGGTCTTGAAATCATCCTTGAAAACCTGGATTTTTACTGTCTGATTCCGTCCGTAAGTAAATGTTCCCACAGCCTTAAGCTTTCCTTTCTCATGGAAATTATTTGCAGTAGTGGTTTCTCCATTCAGCTTGAATGAATCATGTGTTCCGCAATCGTAGCTGACAACTTTCTCATAATCATAAGATATATTGAATATGACCTCTGCATCTAATGGGGTGTCATAGGAGACATAATAAAATCCATCGTTGCCCCACAGTTTTCCAAATGAATTCTGAGCAATCCATGCCCCGTCTTTTGTGGCGGGCTTTAAAAAATAATCCTTCGGAAAATTGTCATCCCATCCTACAACAACAACCGCATGATCAATTGGAGAAACAGGATCATTCATGCAGTAATAGCCGTCATAGTATCTGAATTTTGTTTTCACATCCTGAATGTCCACGGTCATGGCACCGTATTTTTTTATAAGCTCTTTCATTTCCCCGATGCCTGCAGTACTGTAATCACAGGCCTCGGTAATCACATAATCCATGTATTTGTTGGAAAGTGTATTTGCCACCATAAAGCTCATTCCGCCGATAGTAAGTGCATTTACTCCCTCGTCAACATAATACCCTTCTGTCTTTCCCTCTACCTCACCAAGAATAATATCCAGCATAGGCATGGGATCTATCGTGATTTTCCTGTGATGCAGCCGAAGATAATTTGATTCCATGGAAGTACTGGCCGCATTCAACCAGCATGTACCGCCCTTTTGTGTTTTTAGGGGAGTTGCATTTCCGTCTTCGATCAATGAAAAAAAGCCGTCATCCTTACGCATGTATTCAGGATTCTCATTTTCCGAAATTCCTGATTTCTCTGGAACATCCTGCCATTCAACAGGAATTTTACCACCGCAGCCAGAACAAAGCAAAGCAATAACAGCCGCAACTATAACGAAAGATATTCTTTTCATTTCATCCGGTCTTCAAATTCATTCTTGGGCATTGGCTTGGCAAAATAAAATCCCTGAATCATGTCGCAGCCCTGCTCTGCAAGGAAGTCAACCTGCTCTTTTATCTCGACACCCTCGGCAACGGTACGCATGTTAAGGCTCTTTGCAAGCTTGATTGTCTCGGAGACAACAATTTTACCTCGTGTATCCGCACTTTCGCCCCGTAAAAATTCCGCATCGATTTTTAAAATGTCCAGCGTCATGTCTTTAAGCGAATTAAGCGATGAATATCCTGAACCGAAGTCGTCCATGGAAACGGCAAATCCATATTCCTTGAGTCTGTTGATTGTGTTAATCAAAACCTTCTTGTCATCAAAGAATGCACTCTCTGTAAGCTCAATCTCTATAAGGCTTCGATCTGCCCCGGCTTTGTCTACCATGTCCCTGATTTGCTCAGCAAGATCCGTTTCTATAAAATGTGCCCTTGAAAAATTCACGGAAACAGGTACACAGTTCAAGCCCGCATCCTGCCAGCGTTTTATGTCGTTTGCAACATGGT
>JAGADS010000072.1 GCA_017613485.1 Treponema sp. | reverse complement strand
GCGCTTTCCGTGGCACTTTACGGAATGTTCATCGCAATTATCGTTCCGCCTGCCAAAAAGAACCGTGTGATTTTGATTTCAATAATCATCAGTTTTGCCGCAAGCTATGCAAGCACGATAATTCCATGGATAAAGAATCTTTCCAGTGGAACACGCACTATCATTCTTACAGTTGTGATTTCAAGCATAGTCGCACTGATAAAGCCTGTCTCCGACCAGGACACTCCTTCTGCAGAGGAGGGTGACAAATGACCCTTTACAATTACATCGCAATATTCACAGCTTTTGGCGTCTCGTATCTGATAAGGGTTCTTCCGCTGACACTGATCCGTAAACCGATAAAGAACCGTTTCATCAAATCATTTTTGTATTATGTTCCGTATATCACGCTTGCCATAATGACTTTCCCTGCCATTGTCGATGCAACACAGTCACCCATTGCCGGAGTCATCGCGCTTGCTGTCGGAATCATACTGTCTTTCTTTGGAGCCGGTCTGTTTCCTGTTGCATGTGCCTGCTGTGCGGTGGTCTTTGTGGCAGAGTTGTTGTTGGTCTAAGGGTTGACCATACATCCTGACTCTTTTATAATGACGCATGTTCGATTATCTTTTTTTTGATTTGGACGGAACGCTTACCGATCCTGCTCTTGGAATCACTAATTCATTTAAGCATGCCCTTAAGTATTTTGGAATTGAAATCCCCACGTATGAGAAACTCTGCTCGTTTATTGGGCCACCTCTTGTGGACACGTTCAAGACTCAGTTTGGTTTTTCTGAGGAAAAGGCGGCTCTTGGTGTTGTGAAGTACCGTGAGTACTTTGCGGAAAAAGGCCTTCTGGAAAACTCCGTATATCCTGGAATCCCCGATCTTCTCTGTGCCTTGAAGGACGCAGGTAAAAAACTCGTTGTGGCAACATCAAAGCCTGAGGAATATTCAGTTAAAATAATAGAGCATTTTGGTCTTGCCAAATATTTTGAGAATGTCTGTGGAAGCTTGATGGATGAAACACGGAGCAAAAAGGATGAGGTAATTGAATATGCCCTGCAGCGGAATCAAATCAACGACCGAAGTAAAGTCCTGATGATAGGAGACCGGATGCATGACATCTTGGGTGCAAGGAAAACCGGCCTCAAATCTTGTGGTGTTCTTTTTGGATATGGCAGCCTTGATGAGTTGAATGAAGCAGGGGCAGATTATATAGCAGAGGACGTGACAGCGCTTGAAAAGATCTGCCTTCAATGAGCTTTACCCCTATAAAAAAAGAGAGTTGTGGAAAACTTGTGTATTTCTGTGAATTTACTGTGGAAAAGTAGCCGATTTCTTTTTATTATGTTGAATTATGTGATTTAAGAAATTCAAAGATTTTGGAGTAATACGGTTTTTCTAAAATAATTTATTGTATTATAAAGAATTACAGATTTTTGAACCCTTTAGCCTTGTAATTGCTCATATTATTGTGAATTAAGCGTGTCAAGTAGTATACCATGTGGAAAAGTGCCATTCAAACTGTGGAAAACTTGTGAGTAAGTGGTTGAGAAGCCCCTCCAAACCCTAGCCCGTTTTTATCTGCCGTCAATCATTATTGTTGATTATCAGTGCACCGATTACTCCGGGGACCCAGCCGCATATCGTCAGCAGGGTAACAAAAATATGGGCTTTGTGTTAAAAATTTCAAAATATCTTATAGAAAAGGCAAAGGGTGATACGAAAGATGAAGAAACATTAAAGTATTACTTTAATGTCATTTATTATAAATGATGTAAACTTTAATACATGAATACTGAATCAAAAGAACCGGTTTTTATAGAAAGTAAAATATTCCTTATTCGTGAAAAACAAGTTATGATTGACCGTGATTTGGCTGAACTATATGGTGTGGAAACAAGAGTTATCAATCAGGCTGTAAAACGAAATATCGAGAGATTTCCAGAAGAATTCCGTTTTCAGCTGAATGAATATGAAATGAATGAACTGGTCACAAATTGTGATCGGTTTGTAACCTTAAAACATTCAACGGTATTGCCCTATGTCTTCACTGAACAGGGCGTAGCCATGCTTTCTGCAGTTCTTCACAGCGAAACCGCAATCCAGGTAAGCATTCATATCATGAACGCTTTTGTTAAGTTACGGCATTTCGTGAGCGAAAAGATTATAAAAATAGATGATAATACGGAATTGACGGAAATTCGCAGACTTCTTTTGCTACATATTGATCATTGTGATAGTAAGTTTAACGAACAGGACAAAAAAATCAACAAGATAATACAGGTTCTTAACAATCTGCTTGAGACTCCTAAAGACGAAAAGAAAAGTAAAATAGGATTCGTATAACTCAGCAAGTACTATCAGATTATCGAGTCGAGGAAGAGTTTTCTCTTTTTGATTCTCCCAATTATAAATAGCCTGCGGATATTCAAAGTTGAATACTTTTTGTATAAAACTTACTTTAATATTTCTATCTTCGCGAATTTTTTTTAGATTAAGCGATGTTGCTTCAACGTCAATTTGAGGAATTGAAAATGTAGAAAAAGAATTACTTTCATTCATAATCTAAAGATACTGAGAAAAAAGCAAATCGTCAAATTTTATCGTATCTTTGATGCAGAATTATAATCAAGAGGCAAATTATGAGATAAATTACAATTGTGTAAAAGAATATAATCAATCCAATAGTAAAATTCAAAATATGTTCCCCCCTCAAATAAAGTCGCCCAGCAGGCTACTGCATAGCTTGAAAAAAAATGTATTATGATGTAAATATCACTTGGGAGGAATGCATGTACGGTGCAATTTTGGGAGACATAATAGGAGAGCCTTATGAATTTGACAGGGGGAACAAGACAAAGGATTTCCCCTTGTTTTCAGACAGGCCTCGTTTTACAGATGACACCGTGATGACAATTGCAATATGTGACGGGATTCTAAAGGCAGGCCTGGATGCAGATGAAATCACGATGAAAAACGCAATGATAAAAAGCATGCATACCTGGGGACACAAATATCCCAAGGCAGGCTATGGCCGGAAATTCTGCCTGTGGCTTGCATTTGAGGATACTGAGCCCTACGGAAGCTATGGGAACGGTTCAGCCATGCGTGTAAGCTCTGTGGGATGGTTTTTTGAGACGCTTGAACGAACCAGGGAAGTTGCAAGATGGTCAGCGGAAATTACGCACAATCATCCGGAAGGAATAAAGGGCGCGGAAGCAACGGCATCCGTAATATGGATGGCACGTAACGGCAGCTCAAAGTCACAAATCAAAGAGTATGTCATAAAGGAATTCGGATATGACTTATCCAGGACCTGCGATGAAATCAGACCGAAATACCATCATGTGGAAAGCTGTCAGGAAACAGTACCTGAAGCAATAACCGCTTTTCTGGAAGGCAACAGTTTTGAGGATGTAATAAGAACTGCAGTAAGCCTCGGCGGAGATTGTGACACGCTTACTGATATAGCAGGTGGCATGGCAGAAGCATTCTATGGCGTACCGGGAGCATTAAAAGAAAAATGCCATCAATATACAACAGGCGATATGCATGAAGTGATGATAGAATTTGAAAAATGTAAGAAACTGACAAAAGGAATAGAAGCAGACAATAAAAGGGGGCCGATATGGGCTTAAAAGGCAATAAGAATATAAAATATGATCCTTTGGTAGATATTGCAACAGATGCGGCTGAGGCCTTGTTTAAGAAAAAAATTTATATGGAAATAAACAGGCTGATTATGGATAACACACAGGAAATGTGTGCTGCACTTGTTTCACTCCGAAAATCCATAGAGTCTTCCATAGAAAAAGAGTACATAGTCTATCAGGAGGATGATGTTGCCGTTGGGGAAATTGTACCAAACAAAAACATGAAGATTCTTGTAACAAAAAACAGAACTTATGAGGCAGCCGGGAATTACAGGGGAAAGAAAATCTGCTGCCTGGATTTCGCTAACAATCACCACATTGGTGGCGCTCCATGGAGAGCAGGTGCCCAGGAGGAATTCATGTGCAGGACCTCAACATTGTATCCGTGCATGGCTGCAAAGTCTGTGGAATTCTACAAAAAGCACAAAGAGGATTTTGATTCAGGTAAGCTTGATTATATGGGGAATGACGACCTTATTTATATCCCAGATGTCACGGTATTCAAGACAGATGAGTCAGTTCCAAAAGTACAGAAAGAGGAGGACTGGTTCAACACAGATGTAATCGTTTCTGCCGCGCCACAATTATATAATGAATATGACAAGGAGCAATACCGGTCGTTGATGACAAAACGGATTAAGAGAATCCTTGATGTTGCCTCAAAGGAAAAAGTCCAGGTCCTTGTTCTGGGTGCATTCGGCTGCGGAGCATTCCACAATCCCCCAAAGATCGTCGCTGATATTTTTGCCACACTTATAAAAGACTATGATTTTGAGACTGTGGAGTTCGCCGTCTTTTGCAGAGGTGACCAGACAAATTACAACGTGTTCAACGCACGCTTCTCTGAAACGTGAAAACGAGGCACAAATTTCAAAACAGGCTTGATGATAATGGAAAACATTTTAATAGGAACAAGCGGATACGATTACCTGGAGTGGAAGGGAGTGTTCTATCCGCCTGAAGTAAAGCGTGCAGATTTCCTCTCTTACTATTCAACACAGTTCAATGCACTGGAGCTGAACAATACGTTTTACAATATGCCGACAGCCGAACGCCTTTATTCATTTTTTCAACGGAGTGAGGGAAGAATAAAATTCAGCATAAAAGCTAACAGATTTCTTACGCATGATGTCGATTCAAAATGGCAGAATATCGCGGGTGAATTCAAGCTTGCTCTTAATCCGCTTATGGAAAAAGACAGTCTGAGTGCAGTACTTTTTCAGTTTCCGCAAAGCTTTCATTACACAAATGAGAACAGGATCTATCTTGCAAAATTGATAGGTGAATTTCAAGGCTATCCTGTGGTGATAGAGTTCCGTCACAATGAATGGATACGCGAGTCAGTTTTCGAAGGCCTCGTTCAGCGGAAAGCCTCAATCGTTTTCTGTGACATGCCCCAGCTAAAATCACTTCCCAACGCAGATTTACAGGACAGCCTGTATTCAAGCATCATGGGACCAATCGCCTATATCCGCCTCCACGGCCGGAATGCCAACGCCTGGTATGCAAAGGACCCGGTTTCTGCCACAGAAAGCCCCAACGGTTCAGCCCGCTACCTATACGATTACAGTGATGAGGAGCTCATTCAATTTGTTCCGGGAATCTCAAGAATCAAGGACAAAGGAAAACTGATACAGGTTTACTTCAACAACCACCCCAACGGAAACGGCGCCAAAAATGCAAAGAAACTCAAGGACATGCTTGCCAAATGAAAACTAACAAAAATTGCCGGTAGATTTGTGGGGATTTTATCGGCAAAATATAAATTATCTTTCAGGTCAGATTTGCACTTTATAAATTGCCGATAGTATGCTATAATTTTTCCGATGAGTAAAGTCAAATATGTATCTGTAGAAGAAGCGGCTCAAAACTGGCAGATTAGTGAACGCAGTGTTCGAAATTATTGTTCGCAGGGCAGGGTTCAAGGGGCTCTTCTTGAAGGAAAAAACTGGAAGATTCCATCTGTTGCAAAAAAACCTGAGAGGAAACCTCGTCATTCTACTGTAGAAAAAACTCTATTGGATTGTCTTAGGCGCGAAAAAGAGGCAGGTCTTAAGGGAGGCATCTATCATAAAATCCAGATAGACCTTACCTATAACTCGAATCACATTGAAGGCTCTAAGCTCACTCATGATCAGACGCGCTATATTTTTGAAACAAAGACTCTTGGTGTTACCGACAAGGCTGTAAAGGTTGATGATATTGTTGAAACTGTAAATCACTTCCGCTGCATTGATTTGATTATTGAAGGTGCTCATACAAAACTCACAGAAAGCTTTATTAAGCAGTTGCATTTTATTTTGAAGTCCGGCACAACTGACAGTCAGAAATCTTGGTTCAGAGTTGGTGATTATAAGCAACTTGAAAACCAGGTCGGAGGGGCGGAGACAACTAAGCCTATTGAAGTTGCAGGTGCTGTAAAGGCGCTTCTGAAAGAATATAATTCAAAATCAAAAATATCATTTGATGATATTCTGGATTTCCATGTCCGCTTTGAATTGATTCACCCGTTTCAAGATGGCAATGGTCGTGTTGGTCGTTTGATTATGTTTAAGGAATGCCTTAAGCACAATATTGTTCCTTTTATAATTACAGAAGAACTTAAGATGTATTATTATCGTGGCATTAAAAACTGGAAAGATGAACGTGGCTATCTAAGGGATACATGCCTTGCTGGACAGGATGAGATGAAAGTGACCTTGGGTTATTTTGGGGTGAAGTATCAGGAAAGAATATGAAAAATAGAAGCAATAACCGCGGTGGCATAAATGGAAACAAAGGCGGAAACTTCCCGCAGCAGACTCACTTTATCGGGGTTCTTTTACCAGAGGACATTACACTCACTCTGGAAGACTGTCGCCGCTACATGAGGGAAGCCTACGGATGCAAGTCCGGTTACGCAACACCGATTCATGTCACTCTTGTTCCTCCGTTCAGACTTCCGGAAGAGTATTCTACAGAAGATCTGGCTCGCTCAATTGAAAGTGAAGTGTTATCAAAGCCCTTGGGTTTTACCGCCCACATCGATAACTTTGACGCATTCGGTGACCGTACTTTATTTGCAAAAGTTGTGCCTGATGAAAAGTGGGTTACGCTCAGGGATGTAGTTTTCAATGCAGTTATAAAGGCTGCACCCGGATGCACAAAGAAGGATGAAAGGCCTTACGCCCCACATTTAACCGTTGCCAACAGAGACATTCCGGCAGGCATTATGACAGATGCTCTTAAGATAATGAACGAACTGAACCTCGTAGAAGATTTCCCAGTGGACAATATTACGATATTTGAGCGGCAGAACGGAAAGTGGGTTAGTGCGGGGAGTTTGGAGATATAATCATGCCATCGGTTCCCTCTATCCCCTGATCTCTAGGAAGGATTCTTCGGGTTCTTCCAGCCATTGGATGATTTGCTCGGTGACTTTTTCCTTTTTCCGCCGTGAATTCTTTCCGCGGATGGCACATTCCCAGACCACACAGATTCTCCAGCATTCATCCTGATACGTCTTGATTATGCGGGCATCGCGTTCCTTGTTGCGCTCAAACTTTTTCCTCCAGAATTCCTGATTCGACCTTGGAAAACGGAAATACTCACATTTCTCATGTGCATACGTCACATTCGTGCCGTTTGCATGAGAGGAAGTTATTGAATGTCGGCTGGAGTCCCAGCCGTGCGCATACGTCACATTCGTGCCGTTTGCATGAGAGGAAGCTATTGAATGTCGGCTGGAGTCCCAGCCGTGCGCATGCCAAAAGCATCCGTTTATGAAAATCACCGCGAAGTATTTGGGAAAAATTATGTCAGGCCTTCCGGGATACCTCTTGTCGCAGATCCTGTATCTGAACCCCGCCTTGAACAGGGCAGAGCGGATCTCCTTTTCCGGCTTGGTGTCCTTTGAGCGGATGCGAGACATGTTGATGTGCCTGTCTTCCGGCGAAAGCGTGTCCATGAATCTATTATAGCAGATATGTTTATAAGATTACATCCCGTATACCAGACAGGCACAAAGATTGCAGTCCGCCTGTATTCCGGTGAATATTCCGTGGAAAATGCAGTCACGCCAATCGGTAAAAATCCGTATACACTCATAAACCTGCCTTTGTTTCTGGCAAGCATGATTGGCGATTATGTTAGGTGGGTGAAAGAAATCTGTCATTAAATGAACCGTCTGGATTCAGGGAAAACATTAAGAGTGAAATAAAGACATTCTACATATCGTTTACCAGAGCGGCTTCGTCTTCTGGGATCCAGATTATTTCTTTTCCAAATTTTTCCATTTCCTCGTCATAGACATGCATAAAGTCGATGACCCTGCCGAATTCTTTTGGAAACATTCCCTCGCAGTATTTCGGAATTACTGAATGTGGCACTATACCCATATAGTCACTTCCGTCAAAACGTGAAAGTATTTCTGCCGCATCATCAAGAATTACAGGAAGACCTGCTTTGGACAGAGCATTGTAGAAAGTTACGGCTTCCATAGGGCGGTGCTTGCCTGAGATACTGAAATGATATCCGCTTTCTTCAAGAAGAGTCTTGTATTCCTTTTCGCTTATTTCTCCAAGCCTGAACTGAAACTCAAGGTTATTCTTATCGTGGCAGACATATAAATCCACATGTGTACTGTTACCACCCCTTATGATTTCCCACGGGTGGCCTCCGCTTCTCTCTCCGAAATACCATTCATCCCATGCTTTTGGATCATCAAAATCAATTCCAGGTCCGTCGTTATAACCTTCTCCTGTAAGCCCTTCATCGCGGCCATCAGCATATTTAAGATAAAGCTCAGCTGGCGATTTCCCTTCTGTATCATAACTCAACGCTTTGTATCCGAGTTCACATGCCTTAAAGAAGTCATTTGCCGTAAAACTTTTAATTCGGGATATTTTTGCCTTGTCATTGATACCAGATTCAATCAGTTTTCTAAAAGCGGAAATAGTCTCTGCTGATAAACCGTCGAAGACAAACTCCTTATAATCCGAGTCGTATTTCCATAGAACAGATCTTTTGATGACCCCTGTGCGGAATTTGTATGGAAGAGAATTCTTTACAAGATTGTTATATGTTCCGTTTTTCAACAATCCGATAGATTCCTTGACCGCTGGAAGAATAAGCTTGCACAATGTTATTGCAGCTTCATCAGAAAAACTTTCTGATCCTTTTTCTTTCATTTGTTTGCTTAGGATTGTTTTGTCTCCTAATGCAACTCCACGAAATTCAGTTATTCCCTCACGGTTCTTTTCCTCAACAATTACAAGTCTGTACCACATTTTTTCTAAAGGATAGTCTTCCTGCCAACGCTGTTCATAATCCTTATATGTCTCAACAATTTCACATTCTTTTAAATATTCAAATGAATCATAATCAGAAATATCTCCGCGTGGAATAAAAAGCCATATAGCTTTCGCTTCATTGTTGGATTTTAAGGGAGCAAGAGAAGAAAGCGCCTGAAAAAGATGATCCATTGCATCCGCTGTTGCGGTTGTTATTCCCGATGGATTCATGTGTCCCCTGTCAAAAGCATTGAGCAGCCGGTCAATGTCCGGGGCGATTAGTTTATATGTGTAATCCTCCATAGTCTTTTTCCTCCTGATAAAAAGTATATCATGTGGTGTGCGGGTTGTCATTAAACTTGTAGTTTAAAATTGAAGGAGGAGGGAAATTCTCTTTGATAGATTATCAGCGAAGAAATGGCATGTCTCCTGATAAAATTCATAATTTCTAGGCAAAATTTAGTAAAACATTCCTTGAAAAGTGTATGGCGTAAAAACACTCCTATAATCTTTCTATTTATAAAACAAAAAAAGTTTTGAATGAAAAAAGAGGATTTCTTTGATTAATTTGGAGAATAATGATATTATAGTATTGAATTATGTCTCGATATTATTACAGAAATTCAATTAAAGATTTTTTAAAAAACTCTGAAAATGAAATATTAGGGAAATTATCTTTTGATAACTCATTTGATTTAAATTCTGAACAAAAAAATGCTTGGATTTCTGAAATTTCAATAATGAAAGATGTTCTAAGTACTTATTCAGAAGGTCAAATAATATTTGAATATTCAATTCCACGTTTGGGAAAAAGAGTTGACGTTATTGTATTATTGCATGGAATTGTTTTTGTTTTAGAGTTTAAAGTTGGTGAGAGTG
>JAGADS010000071.1 GCA_017613485.1 Treponema sp. | reverse complement strand
GTCATCAGCTTTGCTGACGTACAGATAACCCTCTCAAACAGATTCACCATGATATTGTCGCTGTAAAATCTGTCAGGGCTGCAAACTTCGCTCATAACAGTAATCAGGTGTTAGTACAGCCTAAATGGCCGCAAAGGTAAATTCACTTTTTGACAGGGGCTGTCATCCAATATAAAATAATTCATACTATCAGCCCTTTAATTCCTTCTGGATAGTTTGCGTTCCTTCTTGTCGGTAAACTTCTTTACCCACATGCTGTTCTCAATCTCTTCTGTGAGAACGTAGGTCTTGCCGCCGTTCTTTACCTTGGTAAGCACACCAGTGGTAAACCTGTCATAGATGGCACTGGTTGACATGTTATACAGTTCCTCAACCTCCTTTACAGATAGGTATTTCTTAACCGGAGCAACTGCAGGCTTTTGAATTGACTCCTTTACCGCTTCCACAACAATAGGCCTGATAAGGTCCTGCAGGAAGACTTTCACTACTTTTAATCCGTCCATAATATGGCTGTTTTAAGATGAACAAAACAGCCGAGCGCTCAACTGTACCGGAGTGTATCTCCGACACCGCAAAAGTATATAGCAAAATCCCAAGAAAAAAACAAGCAGCCGTGTAGGCTCAACCTACATTTTTGGCTTACGGAACACAAAAAAGGGTGCAGAAAGACCTGCACCCCGATATTTCACAACCTCAAAAAGTAGTTTTCGTGTAGTTTATTTGTAGTTTATTTCCCTTTGCCTTTTGTGCCTATTCCGACTTTTTCTTTCCGTTACGGCGTTTTTCAATCTGTTCCTGCATCTCCTTGATGATCTTGTAAACCCCGTATTGGTCATACTCCAGTACCGGGCCATGCTGGGAGTAGTTCAGCTTGACAGGCTTCTTGTCCAGGTTGGTAAAGGTAAACGAGTCATTCATCTCCTTACAGCTCTTACCAAGCATCTTGCCCATAACCACTGCCTGGCATTTGTCCATCCTCCATTCCGGCTTACCCGCCAAAGACACACCGTTCATCACAAAGTTCTGGAGGGCCGCAGCGCTCACGCCCCTAAAGTATGGCTTCAGTTTCTCGGCCGCATCCGCAAAAACATCGTCCAACCGTACACCAACCGCCTTTCCGCGTTCCAGATAATTGATAATGGCCTTGGCCTCATCCTCCCAGCGCAGTATAGTCTGGAGATACCTTAGACCAATGTCGTTTCTGCCAAACAATTCGTCTGCCTCATACCAGTGTCGCTGAACCAAATCCTCAAACTCCCAGGCCTGCTTGGTGAAATCCCTGCAGCAGCTGATGTATGCCTTCAGGTCTTCCATCAGCATCACGTTGCCGGCAATCTCATTCCATTGATGCTTAACGTCAAACAAGGAGTCATGCAGCAGCTTGCCCAGCTGCTCAAAACTATCATGTAACAAACTGCATTTGGATTTGAAGAAAGGATCCTGCTTATCTTCATCATCCGCGCTATCAAGAAATCGGCTGACTGCGGCCATCGTTTCCCCGATAACCCCAATCAGCCGTTTAGTATCCAAGATCAGATCATCTTTGTCGCTCATGTACTATCTGAAGTATGTGTATTTCTTATTGATCTTCTGAACGACATCAAGTTCATCTGCCTTAATGTACTTCTTCAGAGTGTTAGGAGTAGTGTGCCCGGTTATCTTCATGATGTCAAAGATATCCATTCCAGAAAGGTACATCAGTGTTGCACCGGTACGTCTGGCCGTGTGTGTATGAACCAGCTTGTGCTTGGGAACGTACTCCACTTCTCTCTTACCGCCCACAACCTTCTCAACCTTGATAATCTCATTCAGTTCGGCTTTCTCGGCCACCGTCTTGATGTACTTGTTAATCTTCTGGTCAGCCATATAGGGAACGTTGTAGTCATACTTCTCAAGGATGCGGATAAGCTCAGGACTGCAGGGAACATAAACCTTCGCGCCAGTCTTCTGCTGAATGATGCAAAGGATCTTGGTTTCATACTCAACAATCACAGACTCCGTTTCCTTGGTTTCCTCATTAACAACCTTCTCCTCGATGCGCTGCTCCTTCAGGGTCTTGATATCCTCCTTCTTGATGTTGTTGTAGTCACTCACGCGCTGGGCTGTCCATACACCTATTAAGAATTTATCGCGCGCGAGGCTGTAGCATTTTGGCAACTCACTAAGGTCGGCCTGACGAATCTTATCCAGGTCATCTTGAGTAAGGTAAATGGAGTCAACCTCAGTCCTCGTTCCCCTGAATCTTTTGTCGCGGTAGGCCGGATTTGTATGAAAGCCCTCTACCTCGGCAAATCCCATCAGGGTCTTGATCCAGTTGATGAACTTCCCCACAGTGTTCTGGGCCTTGCCAAGGTTGGTAAGGAACTCCTGGAACTGATAGAAGAAATCCATGTTGATGTCATCAAAGTCATACTCCCGTTTCTTCGACTTCTCAAAGGCGTGGAACTGGTTAATGGACTGCTGGATGTTGGTGATGGAGTAGGAAGCGTAAAGCTTTCCGTGAACGTTGGTACGCGTCCCGTCTTTGACATCCTGAACAAACTTGTCGATGAATTTGTCAAAGGTGACGCGGTTGGCATACTCTTCCTCAATTCTCTTTCTTCTTTCCTCAGCCTCCCTTGCGGCAATGGCATCCCTGTTCGTGATTCCATAGATCACCTCATGAACGGTGTCACCCGTCATGGTTTCGCGGCTGTCAAACATGCCCTCAAGAGTAATTCTGATTTCCTCGCAGAGATTGAGGATTTTCATTACCGACTCATTCTTCATGTACGCCTTCATATACCTGTTGTCTGTCCTGTGTTTCCAGACAATAGGATCAATGTAAAGACCAGTACCATGCTTGATGTTAATCGGTGGATTCAGGGTCTGAACCCTCACTTTAATTTGGGCCATTCCTCCCCTGGAAGAAGGACCCAACGCAAACGATATAGCCATGAAAAAGACGTGTTTAATATTCACTACAAATATACAAAAGAATCTGGAAATCGGTACTGAATCGGTACTGAATAATACAAAAATCATAGGAATTTAACGGAATTTATCTTTCCGAAAAATCCACTATGGCATACTTGTAGAGCCGATTTTCTTCCAATGGCTTACGGAAAATTGGACTCGTATGCTCCACATACAAAAGGTCGCCTGATGGCGGCCTTTTTTGTCCCTCAGCGGCCCTCCGGGACCGCTCTCACCCTCC
>JAGADS010000070.1 GCA_017613485.1 Treponema sp. | reverse complement strand
TCAGGGAGATCAAAGGAGGACAAGAAGATGATCTTGGTAAATACTGATTATGTCAGCGGAAAGGAACTTGAGACATTGGGGCTTGTAAAAGGAAGCACGATTCAGTCAAAGAACTTTGGAAAAGACTTGCTGTCCGGATTGAAGAATCTGGTCGGTGGAGAATTGACTGCCTATACCGAAATGATGAACGAGGCAAGGGCTCTGGCAACAAAGCGTATGGTAGAGGAAGCCCAGGGAATGGGTGCTGATGCTGTTGTAAACATCCGCTATGCATCTTCAGCAATCATGCAGGGTGCCGCAGAGGTCATAGCCTACGGTACTGCCGTCAAGTTCCGCTAAAAGCTACAGAACCTGTGTAGACCGGGAAATTGTTTTCGGCTTTTGCGACAGCTTCTTCAAGGCTCATGTTGTGGAATTCTCCTGCGGCGAAATCTCTGCCTGATTTTTTGTTGTCGATGAATGCTCCGACTACGACTCCCGGTATTGCTGATTCTGGTGCGTTGGGGGCCTGGTTTCCTCCCAAATCCGTGCGGCACCAGCCTGGGTCGGTAATGTTTATGCAGATGTCTGTTCCGTCGTATTTTGAGGCAAGGTCCATGGTTACTTTGTCCAGTGCGGCCTTGCTTGCAGAATATCCTGCCTGCTCAGGTTCGAGCCTGATTCCGCTTGTGGTGTTTACTATGCGTCCAAAACCACGTTCTTCCATCTTGGGCAAAAAGTGATAGACTATCATCATTGGTGCAATGGTGTTGATTTTAAAGCTTTCTTCGTAATCGCTTGCGGGTGTCTTCAGATATTCGGTTCTGTAGGCGACTTGAATTCCTGCGTTGTTCAGTATTATGTCAACCTGAGTTCCCTTTGCGTCAATTTCCGAAAGCATTGCCTCGACTTGTGCAAGATCCGAGAATTCTGCTCCTACCGCATAGGCTTCAACTCCAAGTGCCTTGACTTCCTCAAGTGTTTTTGCACAGTGTTCTTTTGTCCTTCCCTGCAGGATTAAATTGCATCCCTGTTTTGCCATGAATACTGCAGCCAGATGACCTATGCCTCTTGCCGCTCCTGTGATGAGTGCCCAGCGTCCCTTTACGTTTACCATTTGCTCCCCCTTTGTTTTTAAGTCCTCGTTGTTATTATAATATGAACGGCCCGCTATTATTTTTTTGACGGACCGAATCTTTTTACCAGATTATCCAGCTGTTCCTGCATGTATTTGTTGTAAATGTTTGTAAGCGGCTTAAGTTGCGCAGTGTATTCCTTCCATATTTTCTCAAACTCTGAAGGCTTACATATAATCAGTTTGGGAAGGTATTTTCTCTGGATTTCCTCAAAACCGATCTTTGCAATTGCAGCATCTAACTCCGCACCGTCTGCTTCCATGTTTGGCTCGTTCATCCACATAGGGAACCAGAATGGATTTTCCGGTGTATTGGAATCGACAAGCTCTGCATAGGAACTTACACCGTATGCGTTCAGCACGTCTATATCAATTTGATTTTGTGTCAGCTTATATTCCCATGGTAGATCATCCATCAAACGTGTGTATCCTGAAGGCATTTTTCCTTCCAGTTTTGGAGCCTCATACGCCCAAAGCATTGCACGGTTTTTGTTCTGCCAATAAGGATCCTTTTGCTGCTCACGCTGTTTATCAGTCCTATATGCGGCGCCCTTTGTTCCTGTTACTGAACCGTCCTCATCAATCAGGTAGTCCTCTCCCTCGAATCCCCAGTAGAGAACCTTTTGATTTTCTTCCTCAAGCATCTTGTCCATGAACTTGATGATTTCGATTGCCTTGTTTTCAGGACACTTTGTGGTAATGCCATAGCCCTTCTGAATTTCCGGAAGTGAGCGGTAGCGGTAGTGCGGTTTGGTTGATTTGTTGAATGTGAGTGCAAGAGGAACATAGGTCCTTTCTTCTTTTCCGTTTGCCAGCAGGACAGATTCTGCCTCCGAGAATTCCCATCCCTGAATGAACATGCCCAGTACGCGTCCCTGTGCAATCTTTGCGTAATACTGGTCACGGTTATCAGTAAAGGATGCCGGATCAATCAGGCCTTTCTGGTAGTATCCGTTTGCAAGCTTGTACCACTTCTTTGCGTTTGCATCCGTATAACCGTCTGTGAAAACGTATTTGCTGCCTTTCTTGTCGACATGACCGCTTCCATCCCATGGGTAACCTGCGAGAAACTGTGGCGGATCCCATAGGTTGAATGCCTCCCAGTCTGCTGTGTTGATGCTGAAAGGAATTGTTGGCATTCCGTCGATTGTCGGATGCTTTTGACAGTATTTTTCAAGAAGGTCGAAATACTGGTCAATTGTCTTTATGCTTGGATATCCGAATTCCTTGAGCACGGCTTTTTGAATCCAGAATGCATGTGTGTTGTAGTAGGTGTCGCTTGGAATTCCGTCATATGCACCGTAACTCGGAAGCGAATAAATATGCTCCTTGGTAATGTTTCCTTTTGAGTCTTTTTCTGAGTCAGCATCAATCATCTGATTCCAGATTGAAGAATAATGCTTCTTGAGGTTTGGACCGTATTGTTCTATAAGCGGCTTAAGATCCCGATATCCGTAGAACTGCTTGAACATCAAAGTGTCCGAGTCAACTTCCATAACATCCGGTAAATCCCAGGCTGCAAGCATTATTCCAATTTTCTGTTGCTTGTTGCCAACAAGGATGTCAAAGGAAAAATCAACATTGAATTTGTCCTTGATCCATTTGTAAGTCTTATTGTCGGCCGGCGGCTGTTCCATCTTCTGTGACGTGAATATTCTGATCTTCATATTCTTCAAATATGAATATGATTCCAGTCGCTGAAATATTTGCTGACAATTATTGGATTCAAAAAAATCCTTGTTTTTGCTGTAAAGTTTTTCGGAGATGAAGAAATGTGATCTTGTAAGGCCATGCAGCGATGTTGATGTAAGTCCCTCTTTTTCATTTGGTCCAAAAGTCTTTGCTTTATTTAATAATCCCTGATAGATTTTGTTGTAGGAATCCTTGTCCTTTGTGTCAGTAAATCTAAGTTGACCTATGTCCTGACTGACAAGTTGTGAAAGAGCTCTATCTTCATCAATAGTGCATAATATGAAATTAGAATTCTTGCTTTCGGCGTCAAGAAAGTATGCAATATACACATCATCGTAAGAAACCGTATTGGCTTTTTTGTCTGCAATCCAGTATTGCGTGAAGAGCGATGTGCCTGACATGTTCTGTGCCATGGCAGTCAAAAAGATGAATATACTCATCCATAAAATAGAAAACACCTTTTTCATAAAAATCTCCTTTATTACATTTAGGGTTTACTTGATTTCAGTTTCTCCATTAACTATACATGAATACAAAAGTTATGTCCAATAGTTTTTATATTGATTGCTCTCTATTTCACTTGAGTTGATTGAATCTATTGATTATAATGTGCCTATACGCTGATTCTTAGGAGTTAAAATGAAAATTACACGATACATAAAATCTCTTGCGCTTTTATCCCTGCTTTCACTTTGCTTTATCTCATGCAGTGGAAAAGACAGTTCCGCAAAGAAGACGGAAGGAAACGCAACCCCTTCTGCCCAGGCCCAAACATCAAATGACACGGAAGAAGACTTTGGTGACTGGTTCATGGCACAGACTGATGAGGCTTGTGTTAAATCAGTTGTTGCAACAAGTGAGCTTGTGGAGGCCCAGTTTGAGGGAAAATATCTTTATCCCCCGATCAACATTCTGGACGGTGATCTTGACAGCACATGGTGTGAGGCAGATGAAAACGGCTCAGGTATCGGTGAGTCCATTACAATTGAATTCGAGGAGCCTGTGAGCTTTGACGAGATTCAGATTGTAAACGGTTTTGCATCAAAGGATTATTACGAGAAAAACAACCGCGTAAAATCAATTCTTCTAACACAGACCGCAAGCAAGATGGAGATTAAGGACTGGGACAGCGAGACTTCCAAGTATCGTGTGGAGAATAAAAATCACTTTCAGCAGAAAGTCTATTATCTTGACGACGGTGTACCCGACTGGCAGTCAATCAAATTTGATCTTACCCAGACAGCACAGACCATTACCATAAAAATTCAGGAAGTATACAAAGGCGAGAAATACGACGACACATGTCTTGATGACATAAGGCTTCTGTACAAGGGCAATGTGATTCCGTTCAAGAATGTGGATGAGCTAAAGGAACTCCAGGAAGAGAATTCCAGGATGATGCTCTCGGAAAAAGGCGGTGATTCTTTCAGGAAACAGTTCATGGATTTGTTCAAGGGTGATGACGTCATATACCTCTTTGGAGAGGATGACCGTGATTTGATTACAATCTACAGAGGGGACGGTAATGACCTTGATTTTTACTATGGAACACAGGACATTATTGAAACCTCAACAAAAGAAGCTTTCCTGAATGATTTGATTAATTCTGACTATGGATACAGTTTCCTTAATGAGCCGGGAAATGATTTCGGCAAAAATACAGAGACTCTTCCTAAGACAAAATATGTTCTTGTCGGCATTATCTGGCATAATTACCGTACGTCCTATGAGCTTGGAAATTACCGCATTTTAAAGCATGAAAGCATTGACTATGTAGATACGACCACGGCAATGATTGTTTCTATATCAGGAACTGACACGATAATACTGAACGGTTCTCCATATAAGGTTGTTTCACATGACCTTGTTTCTGACTGGCGTTTTGATGACGGCTGGTAATTCTAAGTGTACCGTTTTGTTCCGCAGAAAAAGAGGTCACGTTTACGCGTAAAGCTGGGTGAGGCATATTACTGTTTCATCCGGCATTTTGTCTGGATACGTTACCGTAAATATTTTGCCTCGCTTAAGACACAGGATTTTGACAAGGAAAAAATAACCAGAGAGTTTCCTTATGTTGCCATAAGTCATTCAACTCCATTATACAGGAATCTCTCGCAGACCGACACGGAGCTTCAAGAGGGAAAAGCAAACAATATTTCCATCGCAATAAAAAAAATATCCGGCATTGTCGTGGCACCTGGAAAACTGTTCTCATACTGGTATTTGATCGGAAATCCAACTGAACGCAAGGGATATCAAAAAGGCATGATGCTTGTAAATGGGAAACCTGTTGCTGCAATCGGAGGAGGCTTGTGTGCCCTTTCCAACCTGCTTTACTGGATGACATTGCATACACCTCTTTCTGTCGTTGAGCGTTACCGTCACAGCTATGATGTTTTTCCTGACTCAAACAGGACACAGCCTTTCGGAAGCGGGGCAACATGCGTGTATAATTACCGTGACCTGATGATAAAAAATGAAACAAGAGATGAATATGCCCTTTTGCTTTGGATTGATGACGGAGTATTGCATGGCCAATGGAGATGCAAAAATCCAGTGCCTGATTTCTACGAGGTGTATCAGAAGGAGCATTGGATAACAAGCGAGGCAGGCGGTGTCTATGTCAGGCACAACACAATCTGGAGAAAACATTTTGTAAAAGGGACACCAGAGTCAGAGAAAAAACTTGTGTGTGATGAATGCATCACAGAGAATCATGCGCTTATGATGTATGAGCCGCTTTTGGAGAAAAAAAATCAGGAGGAAAAAGATGGAAGTGTCATGGGATAAGAAATTTTCTGTTGGAGTCTTTCTGGGAGTTCTGGTAGTTTGCGTTCATCTGGTTCTCACAAGATACAATATGCTTCAGAAATCATATGAGCCCAACGGACTTGACGGTTACTTTTATGCATTGCAGGCAAAGTCACTTGTACAGACAGGTCATCTTGAAAATCCAAGTTCACAGTGCGGATACTATCTTTGTGGCCTGTGCTCCTATTTTACCGGGGATCCGATAACGGGTGTAAAGCTTTGGTCTGCAATTTCTTCTGCCGGTATTTCGCTTGCAATTTTCCTGCTTCTGGGTTTTGTAACCGCGAAACATAATCCATCATTTATTGGTTTTCTTCTTTCCGCCGCTTCTCCTACAATCACTCAAATGGGAGTCAACTACATCAACAATCAGACTGGCGTAATGTTTCTGCTTTTCTATGTTGCCCTCCTGGTGCTTGCCATAAAAAAACATCCGAAGTCAATTCCGGGAAAAATCGCTTTGTATTCAGGTGCTCTGATTTTCTTTGTCCTGTCTGCCTTGAGCCATAAGATTACGCTTGTGTTTGCATGCCTTGTGACCATTGTGTTTGCTCTTCCAGTTTTGATCCGGCTTGTCAAAGATAATCCTTCCATACTTCTTGCTGTTAAGCTTACCGCCATTGTTGTTTTTCTTGTTGCCCTGATTCCCGCATACAGATTCTTCCGCCTGCACAGTCCGCGCTTTGCAAATGCATTCAGTCTGCCAAGTCTTCCGTACTTTAATGCAGCTTTAAAAAAGAGTCTTGGTTGGGGTGCCTTGGAGATGTCGCTTTCTGCGGTGTTGCTTTATATTCTTTCAATCGTCATGCTTGTAAAGAAAAGACCCGGACGTTTCCTTGTGCTTTTGGTTCCTGCAATATTTTTTCCGTTCTTAAATCTGGACAGTGACATGGGCCTCCGCCTGTGGATGAATGCCATTCCCCTGTGCATCCCCCTCGAGATTTATTTTGTATATGCCATTGTTTGTAAAGAAGACACTGTCATTGCCGGACATGATGCCACTGTCATTGCCGGACGTGATCCGGCAATCTTACGTTATCATGCAGAGGATAATGACGGTGTTTCAAGCTATGATGGCGGAAGAAAAACCGGTGAAAAGAAAAAATACTCCATTCTTTATTCCCGTTTGAGAACGATTGTTTCATTTTTCATAGCCCTGATATGCTGTCCATTGTATTATGCAGTCTACAACTTTACTCCAGATTTTTATAATCCTGAATCAGATCCTCCGTATAGATATTATGAGGAGGTTATTCATGACATTGAGCTGGATGATGACTCGCTTTTGATTGCACATCAGCCGCTGAATCATGTCTACACTTATGAGAAAAACCTGAGGGATGCGTTGAACTGGCTTCCGAATTTTGAAGTGCCTGTTGAAAAGCTGTGGAGGCTGGCCTATGGTACAAGTGAAAGCCACGTAAGAAATGTACTTAGGTCGAATGATGTCCTTCCAATAGATTCCGATGATATGATACGCAAGATTAATTATGACTATATCCTTATCCGTGAGGATTATTGGCAGAAATACCTTTTGCTGGAGGAGCCTTCTATTGTGGAAGCTCTTAACAACTGGTACAATCCCCATGAAGTGCGCCCGGATTACATAAGGAAACCAAAGACAAAGAAATAAAAGGAAGTGGATTATGTTGTTGACTTTTAGAAGGTTCATGTTCAATAGACTGGGAGATTTTCTTCCATCGTCATGTTTTGCGTGGAGGCGCTTTGTCCTTCGTCTTATGGGTGTACGCGTAAAGAAAACGGCCCGTGTCAACGCAGGGTTCAGGATATATGGATCTGGTGCCATGCAGATTGAAGATGAGGCATGGATCGGACGCAACTGTCATTTTTATACGATAGGAAACACATCAATAGAAATCGGTGCCAAGACAGAAATAGGACCTGAATGTTCATTCAACTGCCAGAGTCATCAGATGGGAACAAACGAGCATCGTGCGGGGGACTGTGAGCTACATTCAATCAATGTGGGAAGCGGTGTCTGGATGGGAATGCGCTGTACGGTTTTGTGCGGAAAAATCGGTGCAGGCTCTGTAATCGGGGCGGGTGCTGTTGTCATTGAGAATGTTCCGTCTAACGTCCTTGCAACCGGTGTTCCTGCCAAAGAGAAAAAATGGTACTTATAGATAAATCCGCTGTACTTGTGTAAAAACCTGCATTGTAGTAAAATCACACTCATGGAAAATACTAAGAGAACCGTTACTTGTGGTGATTTACGTGCCGCTGATGTCGGCAAAAAGGTTGTTTTGAATGGTTGGGTTCACCGGACTCGTGACTTGGGTGGACTGTTTTTTATTCAGCTAAGGGACCGCTATGGCATTACCCAGATTCTTGTGGGAGACAATGCCGGCGATGACGTAAAGAAAACGGCTGGTTCGCTCAAGAGTGAATTCTGTATTGCAGTAAGCGGAACTGTCCGTGCACGTTCAGAGAAAGACGTTAACCCTGATATGGCAACCGGAGAAATTGAGGTTGAGGCTGATGAAATAGAAATCTTCACGACCTCTGAGCCTCTTCCGTTTGCAATTGACGAGGTGCGCCAGAAGGACGGAAGCATTGTTCTTCCTAATGAGGATCTCCGCTTAAAATACCGCTATCTTGACTTGCGCCGTGAGCCTATGCAGCATCACATCATTCTTAGGAGCCAGGTTGCATTTGCCATCCGCGAGTACCTTACAGGTCAGGGATTCCTTGAGATTGAGACGCCTACATTCATAAAATCAACACCGGAAGGAGCACGTGACTATCTTGTTCCAAGCCGTGTTCATCCGGGAAAATTCTATTCGCTTCCGCAGAGCCCTCAGCTTTACAAGCAGCTTTTGATGGTGTCCGGATTCGACAAGTATTTCCAGATTGCACGATGCTACCGTGACGAGGATGCCCGTGGAGACCGCCAGCCGGAATTCACACAGGTTGACATGGAGCTTAGC
>JAGADS010000069.1 GCA_017613485.1 Treponema sp. | reverse complement strand
TTTCTGGATTATATGTTACTTCAATTTTATTGGCAAAGAATTGTATTTTTTGACAAAATGTGATATAATAAGTACTTATGAACGGGCAGGATTTTATTCTTCCAGAAAACGTCAATGGCATTCATATTCACTTTGTGGGCATCAAGGGAACCGGTATGGCGGCTCTTGTGGAGATTCTTCATGCCAGGGGTGCCGTGATTACGGGAAGTGACGTAAGCGAGCGTTTTTACACCGACGAGATCCTGGAAAAATATTCAATAAAAGCACTGCCTTTCTCAGAAGACAATATAACAGACGATGTTCAGATTGTTGTTCATTCAAGTGCATATTCTCCGGAAAAAAATCCTGATTTGATTGCCGCTCAGAAAAAAGGAATACCTCTTCTTCTTTACAGCGAGGCATTGGGAGAAGTTTCACGGCTTTGCTGCAGTGTCGGTATCTGCGGTGTCCATGGAAAGACAACCACAACGGGTTTAACCGGAACCATATTAAAGAACCTTGACCTTTCATCTCAGGTACTTGCCGGAAGCATAATCTCATCGTTCGGGGATTCGTGCACAATGACAAGCCGGAATGTCAAGTCCGAAAGCCCAAAGTATTTTGTCGCGGAGACCTGCGAGTACCAGAGGCATTTCATGGCCTATCATCCAAGTGTGATTGTGCTTACTTCTGTTGAAAGCGACCATCAGGACTATTATCCGACATACCAGGACATAAGAGATGCGTTCGTGGAGTATATATGCCTTTTGCCGCATGGCGGAAAACTGATTTACTGTGCCGATGATCCTGGGGCAGTTGAGGCAGCCGGAATTGCAGGAGCTAAGAGGCCTGACATAAAGATGATTCCCTATGGAGTCAAGGCAGATGGCGAGTATAAGCTTGAATTCGGGGAAATTGCCGGTGGCAGGCATAATTTCTCTCTTCCGTTTGAAAAGAACCTTGCAATATCTGTTCCGGGCGATCACAACGTAAAGAATGCATGTGCCGCAATAGCGGTTTGCCGTGAGCTTTTAAAAAAAGAGGGGGAGGATCCCTCAAGTCACATAGAGGAAATAAAAAAGGCCCTGCTTAGTTTTGCAGGCGGAAAGAGAAGGAGCGAGATTGTCGGACAGGCAGTTACACCTTCTGGAAACAAAGTAATATTCATAGATGATTACGGCCACCATCCCACTGCGATTAAGACCACTCTGGCAGGATACAGGGATTTTTACAGGGGATTCAAGATTATTGTCGATTTCATGAGCCACACATACACAAGGACCGCCGCCCTTCTGGAGGAATTTGCCTCAAGCTTTGCAGATGCCGATGTCGTAATAATAAACAAGATTTATGGCAGTGCTCGCGAAGACGGGTCAAAAGCCAGTGTAACAGGTGAAATTCTTGCTGAACACGCCAAAAAATACCACAAAAACGTGATTTACGCCGGGGAATTTGATGAAGCGGCTAAAATTGGTCAAGATATATTGAATAAAAAGCCCCAACAGGGCTATTCAGAAGGCTATCTTTTTGTTACAATGGGAGCAGGAGATAACTGGAAGGTAGGCTCTTCTATTTTAAAGGCATTAGAGTCTGGTCAGGAGGTGCAGTAAATTGAACAGCATGACCGGTTATGCCTATAAAGAGGCCGTGGTTGAGGATACCCAGATAAGCGTTGAGATTCGGTCAGTTAACAGCCGTTTCCTGGATCTGAATGTCAACCTTCCGTCTTTCCTGAACATACTTGAAAGCCGTATCCGCAAGGATATTGGTCAGGAGGTTGTTCGAGGCAAGGTGGACGTAAGCATACGTGTAAGGGATCTGACATCCAATGCCGTTATTGTCGCTGATCCAAAGGCGGCCCTCATGTACAGGGATGCTTTTGTTTCTGTAGCAAAGGCCTTGGGAAAGGATGCCCAGGATATTCCGCTGGAGCTTATAATCCAGCAGGAGGGGGTCCTTAACGTCAGCCATGAATATGATGCCGAGGCATACTGGCAGAAGATACAGAATGTGTTCAAGCCGGTTTTCGCTCAGTTCGTGGAGGACAGGAAAAGGGAGGGAGAGAACCTAAAGGTAGATCTGCTTCATAAGCTTGATGTGCTTGATGAGTGTGCGTCTTTCTTTAAGGAATGGCAGCCCAGGATGGAGGAGCGGTTCAGGGAGAATATTACAAAAAAATTCCATGAGCTGCTTGAGGACCATGTGGACGAGAACAGGATCCTTGAGGAAACTGCCTCGATGCTGGTCAAGTATACCATAAATGAGGAGATTGTACGTCTCCAAAGCCACCTTGTGGCATTACGTAAGGAAATCACAGATGACCCTGTGCCGGGTAAAAGAATTGATTTTATCTGCCAGGAGGCCAATCGTGAAATAAATACCATTGGGAGCAAAAATCAGTTTACTGAGATTGGTTCCATGGTTGTACAAGCAAAAGATGCTCTTGAGAATATCAGGGAGCAGTCAAAGAACGTAGAATAAAGGAGAAACAATATGTTCTGTTCTAAGAAAATGAAAGTGATTGCTGTAATTGCTTTTGTACTGTCACAGACACTGTCTGTGTTCGCCGCCGACCCGTTTGCTGAATATAATGTCAGCGACAGTGACATTGCCGGATATTTCTTCTATGAAGAAGACAGTGCCATTGAGTTGGCCAGTGTTGATGGCACTTTGACCGAAGTCAAGACTGTAGAAGATGGCGAGGATCTTCCATATTCAGAATACCGTGCATTTACCAATTCTGATGTCTCAATGGTATATTATCCTTCAGCTTTCTCAACAGCAGATACAAAGGAAGGACGCCTTGAGCTCGCAGATCAGCTTTTTGCATTCACAACAGATCCTGCTGATGACATCGCTTATGACAGCAAGTGGTATTCATTCGACGCAGACGGTGCAAAGTACCTGCTGACACTTGCAAAGACAGCCGCAGAAGAGCCTGTTTATGCCTATGTTATTTTTGACATCACAAACACAGACGAGGTCAAGCTGTACTACAAGAAGACACTCTCACAGTCATGTGAGCCTATCGTCGGTAAATACAAGGGAGAGCCAGTATTCGTAGTAGTTCAGGAGGGAGAGCTTTCTCCTTATGTAGCTGAGGCTTATGGATTTACAGAGACAGGAATCCAGAAGGTTTCAGAGGACTATTATGCATTCGACTGGTCTTCTGACTCAATCATCCGTGCTGCAAAGAGGGCAAACCCGAACAACTATGCAGATGATGACTATATCGAGACAATCGGTACAATCACAGACAAAGAAGACAACACATATCTCTTTGTATTTGACCGCCACCTTAACAAGAACCACACAAGGGCTTCAAACAGCATCCTCGTATTCTATGGTCAGAGACTCCTTGGCTATTATCCGACAATCAACCAGATTCCGGTAATCGCAGCAGTTGAGGCAAAAGAAGGTGAGGAGCCGTCTACAGAAGGTTCAACAGTTCTTTTCTGGCCGAAAGTTTCAGAAGAA
>JAGADS010000068.1 GCA_017613485.1 Treponema sp. | reverse complement strand
GGATCTATCGTAGGTTCAGAAATCACAGCCGCTTCTACAATCAACGCTGACGAAGTTGGAAAGATCCGCCGCGACCCGTTCGCAATCATTCCGTTCTGCGGATACAACATGGGCGACTATTTCCAGCACTGGATTGACGTGGGTAACGCAGCTCCAGACAAGGACAAGCTCCCGAAGATTTTCTATGTCAACTGGTTCCGCAAGGATGATGACAACAAGGACCTTCCTGGTGGATTCATGTGGCCTGGATACGGTGACAACAGCCGCGTACTCGCATGGATTTTTGACCGCTGTGACGGTGTTGACAATGCTGTTGATACTCCAATCGGTCTTATGCCGAAAGAGGGTGCAATCAACACAGACGGTCTTGCCGACTACTACAAGAAGACACTGCCGGAGATCCTCAAGGTTGATGTAGAGGGCTGGAAGAAGGAAGTGAAGGACGTCCGCGAAAACCACTATCCAAAGTTCGGAAAGCACCTTCCAAAGGAACTCTCTGCGATCCTTGATGACTTGGAGAAGAGACTCAACGCATAGATTGTGACTGCCAGTTTACGCAAGTAAACTGGTTAGCGGGCTTGCCCGCGTCATGACCTTGAAAAGAGGCTCAACGCATAGATGTGACTGCCAGTTTACGCAAGTAGGCTGGTTAGCAATTCTTAATGCAAGAGGGGGCACAGACTTGAACAGTTTGTGTCCCTTTTTTTTAGTCCAGTTATTTATCCCAAGCGGATATTTCTATAATCTGCTGTTCCTTTCCGTCGTAATAAAAGCTAAGGAGACCGTCCTTTAATACGAACTTCCTGCTTTTATCCAGATTTATGATTCTTTTCTTTTCCTTGCATGTGAATTCTTTCCTTCCAGCAATGTCAACGCCACTTCCGAATACGATTTCTTCAATTATAAAATCGTTCTTCTTTTTTTCTTTGAAAACATAGCATGAGCCTGCCCAGTTATTGTCCACATAAACGATGTTCCCCACCAGAGAGGAATAATCATCCAGTATGATTAAATCTTCCTTTGTGTAGTATTCCGGTTCAAGTAGGAGTTTTTCATAGTTTTCTTTTGTAACGACAGACGGTTCGCAAAGATATGATGGAATTATTCCTGTTCCGTTGTCGTATGTTTTTGTGTTATTTATTAAAGGTGAGTTGCCTTGCATTATGGCATCAGCCATCTTTACTGTGTCTTCAATGAGTGTTTTGGTATCCAGAAAGACAGACATGGATTGAGTTTTCTTGATGATATTTCTGACACTGATTATATCGCAGTCCTGTCCTGTTATGATTGGGAAATTCTTTTCAGAATAACCTGCTGCTAAAAGGGCATTTGTCACACCTATTGCAGTTGAATCATTTGAGCAGCAGACTGCATCCAGCTTTTTCCCTTTTGGTCCATACTTGTTTTCTGTTATGAGTTTTTCCATTCGCTTCTGGGCATTTATGACTCGCCACTCACTTGTTGCACATTGATATATGGTTGTCTCTCCTGATGGGCAAACTATGATACCTTGTTTAATATATGGAGAAAAGACATTCATGGCTCCATAAAAGAAGAATGGTACGTTGTTGTCCCTTATGTCTCCAGTAAAGAATTCCATGTAGACAGGATTTTTCTTTGTACGGCTGTCAATCTTCAGTTTTTTTATGATATATTCGGCTTGAACTTCTCCAGCCCTGTATTTATCGAAAGTTATGTAATAGGAAACAGCATCAGAGTTAAGAATGAGCCGGTCATATGAGATGACCTTTATGTTTTTTGTTTTTGCAGATTTGAGTACATTTGAAAGTGCATAACCGTCAACTGGGGCAATAATCAGAACTTTGCAGTTTTGACTTATCATTTTCTCGACTTGAAGAATTTGAATTTCTGCCTTGTTCTCTGCATACTCAAGATAAACGTCATAACCGGCTTCAATAAGTTTTTCCTTTAAGCTGAGCCCATCTTTTTTCCAGCGTATCTGATCACTTCGCGGCATGGATATTCCGATTTTTTCGTTATCAACTTCTTTTACGTCATTGTGACTTGATGCGGCAAGCAGTGTGATGCCGAAAAACAGACAGAAAATTGTAAGTACTTTTTTCATATTTGACTCCATAAAATTACGTAATGTTTTTTTTATACGCCGTTACCGTTGACCCTTTGGGAATATGATGCGGCCTCATCCAGATGGAATATCATGTAAACACCATGTTCTAGATCTTCTGCTGTCATTCCTCCGTGAGGATAACATTTGTTTCCAGTAGGAAGCAGTACCTGGAATTGCATCGCCCAGGTGAATGCACCCCAGCCGTAGAAATCTATGTCATAGTAATCGTCAAACCAGTCTGTCCTTCCATAGTCAAAGGCAGTTCCAAATCCCATGTAACCTGCAAATCTGTGTGCCATCAGTGCAAAATCCTCGCGGGTAATTGGATAGTTTTGTCCGAAATCGTCTGAGCATATATCAGGATAGCCGAAGCATATTTTGTTTGTCCTTCCCCATGCAACAGATGTATCAACATTCCCTGATGTATCAACATTCCCTGATGGATTGATAAACTTGTTGTAGAGAGCGTTAATTGCCTCTCCCCTTGTTACGAAAGGACCTGATGAATGGCCGTCATTTGTATTTACGACACATGCATTTACAGTGCTTGAATGATCGGGATAATTAATTATATCCACGCTGTCATCAACCACAAGCTCATGCTTAAGATCCTCAAAGTATTCACCGCTTCCGCCAAAATCAAGTGTATATGAACGTACTCTTCCTAGATGTGATTCATGCTGATAATTTTCATCATCGTATGTTGCCAATAAACGGCTGTTGTGAGTAATGTCTATTGAAGAAATTCCCCTGAGTCCAAATGCATATAGATGATAGAGTTCTGGATTATGGGAAATGTCAAGGGAGGGTAATCTCCAGTCGCATTCAAGATTAAGATATGCAAGCTTTGGGTTGTGGGTAACATCAAGATATGTAAGGTTCTCGTTATAGCTGCATATAAGCATCACGAGCTCAGGATTGTGGCTCATGTCCAGGCTTGTAACACCGTTTTTTGCATAGTTGTAAAACTGAAGCCCGCTAAGCATGCTGATGTCAATATCACCAAGTTTAGGATTATCCCAGATATCAAGTCTCTTAAGCTTGGTGTTTCCAGAAAGCCTTAAAGCCGTAAGTTTGTTCTTAAATGCATCAAGCTCACAAAGCATCGGATTACCGGACAGGTCAAGTGAAGTAAGCCCGCAGTCACTGCAGAATACATTCTCAAGCTTTGCGTTCTGGGTTAAATCCAGCGATGAAAGGTCTGGGTTTGCATTGCATTCAAGATATGCAAGCTCCGGGTTGTTCCTTAGGTTCAGGGATTCAAGCTTGCAGTTGAAACAGTATACCCATTCAAGTTTAGGACATGCAGAAAAATCAAGCGACGTAAAATCATTATGTGAGCACCAGATACCAGTTACGTTAGGATTTCCTGAAAGATCCCATTCGGATATATGATTGTTAAGGCACCAGATTCCGATCAGGTCATGGAAGAACTCTATTCCCTGAAGGGATTTTATGTTCATGTTCTCACAGTGAATGTTCCTTACAAGCATTAATTCGTAATCGCTTAAATAACCGTTTTCATCCTTATCAAATGCACTCTTGATGTATCTTCTGAAATTCTCATCAGGAAAATTCGAGGGTGTTATTGCAACCCTGTCATTTGCATGAAGGTTGGTAAGGTTACCGCATGACGAAACGATAATCGATGTAAGAATCAGACAGAACAAAGTCCTGAGAGAAAACAATTTGCAAATACAACTTTTTAACATGTTATATTACTCCAATGAGAAAAATGTTTTATAATAAACTCTCTCTTTCAATATGTTCCAGTAGTTTATTTACTACAATTTGAACTTGTTGATTTCTTTTGTAATTGTTAATACAGACTGCTTGTTTGCCTCGGCTTTTTCCTTTACAGTGGAGAAAGACTCTGAGAATGTCTTTATAACTGATTCTGACTGTGCCACGGAATCGTTTACCTGTCCTGTAAGTGAGACAACCTCATTCAAATCATGCATTATTTCCTCTGTGTAGTTTGCCTGATTTTTGGTAAGGTCGCTTACTTCTCCAATCTGTTTTACCACTGTATTTGTACTTGAAAGAATTGTATCCACATCTGTAGACTGCTGTGTCATCGTCTTCGAGATGTCTGCAACAACCTGACTCTGCTCCTGAATCTCCTTCTGAATCCGGTTGAACGCATTGCTTGTAAGCTCCATGTTTGCAGAACCTTCGTTCATGGATTTTGATATTTCATTGATGAGCTTGCTGATATCCTTTGTGGATTTCTGGGTTGACTCTGAAAGCTTGCGTATCTCATCTGCAACGACACTGAATCCTTTTCCTGCCTCACCTGCATGGGCTGCCTCAATTGCTGCATTCATTGCAAGAAGGTTTGTCTGTGATGCAACCGACTGTATCACCTTGATGACCTCTATCATGCGCTTGGACATGTCCGTGATGCCGTTTATTACATCCTGAGTTTTCTTTACACATGCGCTTCCGGAGACTGATTCCTCCGTAAGTTCGTTTGAAAGAGCCTGTGCCCTTGAAATAAGATTCATAATCGACTTGATGTTTGTAACCATCTCTGTCATTGAATTCTCATTTTCTTTTTCTGACTTATATTGGAATCCAGTAAAATCACTTACCTTGACCGCATCGGAACTTAGCTTTGCAACACCCTTGTTTACTGATTCAAGCAAATCCGCCTGGTTGTTTGACTCTGCGCTCATTGCCTGGAATCGGCTTACCATCTTTGTGATGTCAGAAGAAGATGATTCAGTAAGTCCCAAAAGTTCTTCTGCACTTGAATCAACAGAATTGATTTCATTCTTAAGGTTGACAAGGAAGACACGGAGCGAATCCATGAGAAGATTCATCTCTGACATGATGATTCCAAAGTCATCAAATGTACCGACATAAATACGGCTCTGAAGGTCTCCCTTTGTACGAAGACTTTTGATAAGGTTGATAGAGATTGTAAAACGGTGCCTTAGCTGAACCAGGGTGATGAGAATAAGCGGGCTGCAGAAAATCAATGATTGAACCAAACCAAAGATAGCCTTGTTGAAAAACACGCTCATTGTCCAACCGTGGCGAATAGCACTGTAGCCTGAGCAGAAGACATGCCATATAACAGTAAGGCTTGCAATTAAAATAGCCTGTCCGATATTAAAGGAAACTGTTGTTCTCTGAAATCCCTCGCATGAAATAATCTTGAGCTTGTACAGTTCCTTTCTGGAGACAACCGCAAAACACTTTACTGAATATTGTACTGCCATGAAACCATAGAGCAGGATTAAAATCATGATAACCACAAGGTCAACCTTATTATAGTTGACTTTTCCGGCCATTGTCTTGATGATTATTGTGGCACCGTTTCCAATAGGATATCCTGCCATAAGAGCTGCTGTTGTAAGGATTCTTAATTTTTTTAGGATTCCATCCACGCTATGCTGCTCTTCTTTTGTAATTGTCTGGTTCTCTGCTTTTTTGATTAATTCAAGAAGAGGCTTCATGATTATATAACTTGCTATTGTTATGACTATGAAGATTCCTGCTGCAGGACCTAAAGATGCACCAAGACCAGTTACCCAGTCTTGCCATGTTGAGCCTTTAATCTGTGTCACTTGAAAAGATGAAACCAAAGGAACGCCTATAACAGTGCTGACACCAAAAAACAACATGTAAATTTGAAATAAACTCATTTCCATTCTCCAAAAAAGTCTATATATAGAAAAGAATACAGTCATAAGCTCATGGTGTCAAGGCTATAATTCAATTTTTTCCGGTTTAATGAATTACCATCCAAGGGAATCAAGCCATTTTATGATTTTAACCTCCCGTTCCCTTGCATCGTCTGGTTTGAATTTTCCAAGCACAAGTTCTCCCCTCAGCCTGCCGTCAAGAATGTATAGAACCCTGTCGCATTTACTGGCAACTTTTCCGTCATGTGTTACCATAAGGATTGTCGTTCCATCAGCATTGATTTTAAGAAAAGTGTCTATGACGGTTTCTGCCGCACTCTGGTTCAATGCGCCTGTCGGTTCATCGGCAAAGATTATTTTCGGTTCAAGCATCATGCTTCTGCATATACACGCACGCTGAAGCTGACCTCCGGATACTTCCGTAATCATGCGGCCTGCTGTCTCATATATGCCAAAATGCTCCATAAGATCAAGGGCACGTTTTTTAATTTCGCTTTCCCTTTTTTTACCAAGAGCCTGAATTGCAGGAAACATGATGTTATCCAGAATGTTAAGATTTGAAAGCATGTTCATCTGCTGAAATACAAAACCCATTTTGTTCAACCTGAGATTTGCCTTTTCTTCCTCGGAAAGTGATACGATTTCTGTGCCGTTGAGATATACTTTCCCTGAATCTGCATTATCCATTCCAGAAATATTGTAAAGCAGTGTGGATTTCCCTGAACCAGATGGTCCCATTATTGCAATCATCTCGCCTTCGCTCACATCAAAGCTTATGCCGTTCAATATTCCGTTCTTTGTCAGTTCCTCTACTGTTAAAATCCTGTTCATGCTATTCCCTTCCTAATGCTATTTCTGTTGGTTTGATTCTTTCAATTTCATTAAGGCTTAATCTGACAGCTGCAATTGCAACAATCAAGGCCTCCAATGGAATAATGACAAACACCATTTTGTAATCTATTATAAACCTGAAGCCAGAGGCACCAAGCATTCCGAAAAAAACACCGGTAAGATTCTGACCCGCTGCAATTCCAAGAAGAATGCCCGCGATAATTCCAGAAACCACATAAACAGACGATTTCCTTATGTAGCCTCTCCTGATCATTTTGCTTGAGATTCCAAGTGCCTTTTTAAGTGAATTGTCATTTCTTTCCTGCCATACTGTAAGCCTTATGAATAGCAGTACGACTGTGAATATGATAAGACATGAAACCAGCACCGATAATGCAGATGCAAGTTTTATCCGTCTTATCGTCTGACCGTAAAGCCCGTTCATGTATTGCCTGATGTCTGTGATTTTGACAGAAACCGTGTCAGTGATTTCTTCCTGATATTCGCTTACCCAGCTACTGATGTTTTCTCCTGAATTCAGGCTTACATAAATTATGCTCCACATCACTGGCTCTGGAATCATGCTGCCTGCCACCTTAGCGGTCTTTCCTCCGTTTGTGATGTCAGAATAGATTCCCGAGACTGTATATTCAACATCACTTCCCGAAACATGGAGTTTGATTTTATCTCCAAGCTTACATTCAAGCTCACTTGCATTCAGATTGGAAAGTGCAATCTCACCGTCATGCACAGGAGGTTCCCCGCTTATGTAACTCAATGGAAAAATTGAATGATTACCCTCCTCAACAAGAAGGTTTACTGATACATCATCCCTTATAAGCGCCCTGACACTCTTTGTCTCCATAAGGGCATAGTCTTTTACACGGCTGTCTTTTTTTACACGCTCAAGAAGGCCTGCTGCCACTTCACTTATATCATCACATTGCCTTACATCCATCCTGATTTGTGCATTGCCTATTCCCAT
>JAGADS010000067.1 GCA_017613485.1 Treponema sp. | reverse complement strand
TTCATCGATGGCATCTACGGCAATTATCAGGGCTTTAAGTATGTGCTCACGTTTACGAGCCTCATTCAGTTCAAACTTTGTGCGTCTTACAATTACATTATTGCGGTGATCCACAAAGCATTTTATCAACTGCTTAAGGTTAAGGATTTGCGGGCGTCCATCAACAAGAGCAAGATTTATAACTCCGAAACTTGACTGAAGGGCTGTCTTGGCAAAAAGCTGATTTACAACAACCTTTGTCATTGCTCCACGTTTAAGCTCGATTACTATTCTAACATCATCACCGGCAGAACTGTCGTTTACCTTTTCAATTCCGTCTATTATTTTTTCACGAGCCAGTTCACCAATGCGCTTGCAAAGGTCATCGGTGCGAACCTGATATGGAACTTCCGTGAAAACTATAGATTCCTTTCCATGCTTGTCTACTTCAATTGTAAAACGTCCACGAACAATCAGTTTTCCACGGCCTGTCTTATAAGCATCTTTTATGCCCTTTTTACCGAAGATGATTCCACCTGTCGGAAAATCAGGTCCTTTGATATGTGTGGCCAACTCATCAATTGAAATATCTGGATTATCAATATATGCACCTATGGCAGCAGCAACTTCCCTGAGGTTATGTGGAGGCATATTTGTTGCCATACCAACTGCGATTCCGTTTGATCCATTGCAAAGAAGGAATGGAAATTTAGCCGGTAAAACTGTCGGTTCCTGTCTGGTATCGTCAAAGTTTGGAAGAAAATCAACCGTATCCTTTTTGATGTCGGCTACCATCTCCTCTGCGATGTTTGACATCTTTGCCTCAGTGTAACGGTATGCAGCGGCTGGACTTCCGTCTATTCCTCCAAAGTTACCCTGTTTTTGAACAGGCATGTATCGCATTGAAAAATGCTGTCCCAAACGAACCATTGCATCATAAACTGAAGCATCTCCGTGCGGATGATAGCGTCCCAAAACGTCACCAACCACAGTGGCACACTTACGGGTTTTTCCGTTCATGTGCAGGCCTTCCTCGTTCATGGCATGGAGAATACGGCGATGTACAGGTTTAAGACCATCGCGTACATCGGGAAGAGCACGGGCAACAATGACCGACATTGAATAGTCAATATAGGCCTTTTTCATTTCTGTTTCAATCGCTACCGGGATAAGTGTTCCACCTTCCGGTGTTTTTATTTCTTCCATTCTTTTATCCTTCTAGTTTACTTATACATCAAGGGTTGCATAAACCGCATTTTCTTCGATAAACTTTCTTCGAGGCTCAACTTCCTCTCCCATGAGAATGTTGAATACTCTGTCTGCTTCCTCTGCGTCTGTCAGGTGAACCTGCTTCATTTTTCTGTTAGCTGGATTCATTGTTGTTTCTTTAAGTTCCTGCCATTCCATTTCACCAAGACCTTTATACCGCTGAACATCCAGTTTGATGTCACCTGGGTTTTCCTGATGAAGTTTTGCAATCACACTGTCACGTTCTTCATCTGTAAACGTAAAATAATCTTTTTTCTTGTAACTTACGCGATAAAGAGGAGGCATGGCTATATAAACATATCCGTTTTCAATCAGCTGCGGCATATAGCGGAAGAAGAATGTCAAAAGAAGAGTTGAGATATGACTTCCGTCAACATCAGCATCTGCCATGATTATGATTTTATGATATCTTAATTTCTCAATGTCAAAGTCCTTGCCGATTCCTGTTCCAAGAGAGGCAATTACCGGCTGAAGCTTGTCATTGTTAATAACCTTGTCTGCATGTGATTTTTCTACGTTGAGCATTTTTCCCCAAAGAGGAAGTATTGCCTGAATTCTTGGATCCCTACCCTGCTTGGCAGAACCACCTGCAGAGTCTCCCTCAACGATGTATACCTCACATTCTTCTGGATGCTTTGAAGAACAGTCTGCAAGTTTTCCTGGAAGTCCAAAACTGTCCAGTCCTGATTTTCTGCGGCTTGCTTCCTTTGCCTTGCGTGCGGCTATTCTGGCAACTGCCTCATTAACAGCCTTCTCAAGAATCATGTCTACTTGCTGCGGATTTTGCTCACACCACTGGGTAAGCTTGTCCTTAACAAGTTCATCAACATAAGAACGGACTTCACTGTTACCGAGTTTTGTCTTTGTTTGACCTTCAAACTGCGGCTCTGGAACTTTTACTGAAAGAACTGCTGTAAGACCTGCCCTTACATCATCACCAGAAAGTTTCTCTGGATTCTTTTGGTTTGCATTCAGGAGCTTTTTTCTTATTTTTTCGCGTGAATTGCTTTCCTGCTCAAGCTGGCGGTTAAGAACAATTGTCAGTGCGATTTTGAAGCCATCAAGATGTGTTCCGCCCTCGTGGGTGTTGATGTCGTTGACGTAAGAATGAATGTTTTCGCTATAGCTGTCCCTGACGTACTGCATGGCGACTTCTATCATTACGTCATTCTGCTCACCTGAAATATAAAGGGGCTCATCTGGAATAACTTTTTTGTTCTCATTCATTACTGTGACATAATGCTTGATACCGCCTTCAAATTTGTAAATAACCTCTTTTGGGGTTTCAAGACGCTCGTCACGGAATTTTATGGTAATTCCAGGGTTAAGGAATGCAAGTTCCCTTAGACGCTGGGCAAGTACATCAAAATTATATGTTGTGGTTTCTGTAAAAATGCTTTTGTCGGCTTTCCATCTGATTGTAGTACCATGAAGATTAGTCTCACCAAGACATTCAACTTTTGTCTTAGGCTTACCTTCTGCATATTTCTGCTGATATCTTTTTCCATCAACATTTACAAAGGCTTCCATCCATACAGAAAGGGCATTGACGCAGCTTACACCTACACCGTGCAAAC